>CACZTQ010000218.1 GCA_902784155.1 Oscillospiraceae bacterium | reverse complement strand
TATCGTGGTTAAAAAGGATCACTCCAGGCAGGTGTTTGACAGAGACAAGCTCTTCAGGGGAATGCTCAAATCCTGCGAAAAAAGGCCCGTCTCTCTCGAGCAGCTCGAGAAGGCGGTTGACAATATCGAGATTCAGCTTCAGAGCGCGTTTGACCGTGAAGTCAGCAGCGAAAAAATCGGTGAGCTCGCCATGGAGCAGCTCAGATATCTCGATGAGGTTGCCTATGTCAGATTCGCTTCGGTTTACAGGCAATTCAAGGATATCAATACATTTATGGAAGAGCTCGCGAAACTGCTGAGCGACACAAACAAAAAACCGTGATGAAAAAGATCCTCGCCATACTGTCCGTCTTATGTCTGGTTTTCACCGCCTCCTGCGGTAAGCCGGAGCACAAAATCATATACAGGGATACTCTTATCATTGAGAATACGGAAAAGACGTTTGAGGGCGCCCTGGAGCGCTTCCGCGCGGTCCTGAATTCACTGACGATGAGAGTTTATCTGCTTGAAGACAGCCACAACAAGGCCCTCGAGCAGGAAAACCCCGGCGGCTACTTCCGCGACCCGAATTATATCCCCCGTGCTTTCGCCCCGTTCGGCCTGAGCTCGCTTGAAATCTGCGATAAGGTTGACGAATCGGTTGACAGCGAAAACGCCGCGGAAATTTTCAAAAACGATGCGGACGGCGCAAGCGTGATTTTTGACAGGCAAGACGGAGGATACACTCTTAAATTCATGAGCGAAACTCTCACGAGGATTTATGAATCCTCCTATGACGAGAGCACGGATTCGCTCCGCTTTGTCTATTCTCAGGAAACTCCTCCTCAGGATAAAAACATTGAATTCCTTGAATTTGCGAAGGCGGAAGGTAATTCCTACGCCATTCAGAGTAACAAGGCAAGATGCTTCATCACCTTTGACGATGACGGGAATACCGTCAGCTTCAGATACGCCGAGCTCGGCGCCGGGGAGTATTCGCCGGACGAGAGCATTTTCGCTCCCTCAGCCGCGGCTCTGCTCTCATTCAGGAGCAATGTCGCCGAGGGCAAAAAAACCGATTATGACAATATCCGCGAATATAACGAAGGCGTTCTGACTCACATTGAAACCGTCGAAGGCAATATAACGGAGATACAGATTTATTCCGATTTATACGCTTCGGTTTTTGTTTATGAATAAAGTAACGCAGTCACACCGTCTGCCGGCCACGGCGGGCGGTATTTTTTGCCTTTTAAAAGCCGGATTCCGTAATGATAACCGGCCGCTCTCCCCTCCCATCAATGTATTTTTTCGTGCGGTAATAATTGACCGGATAATGCCATTATTTTATTAAAATACCGTTGACAGTAACCCCCTTTGATGTTATGATAGTATAAATAATTATTATTATATTGGATAACTGTTGTGCATTTTATCTATAGATAGTTTTGGGAGGAGTCAGTATGAAACACGTGAAAAAGTTTCTGGCGATGCTGCTGTGCGCAGTGATGATTTCGGGCTCGTTTTCGGTTATGTCTTTCGCGGCCATAAGCACCGACGACGGACCGCCGTCTTTGATTTTTTATGTTCCCGAAACAATTTATCTCATGCCTTCCGACAATAAGACGTTTCAGTATTTCATAAACAGAGAGCAGACCGATGCCGGAGCGTTGAAGACCTCCTCGGATTCAACCGGACTTATCTATTTCAGCTGCTCATCCGCGACAGCCGTCACCTCGCTTACCTGCAACGGAGGATCGGTCAATCTCAGCGCAACCTCTTCGAATAACGGCGTTCTGAAATCGACGGTCAGTTCGGGCTCGCTGTCTTCCGCTATCAGCATGAACTCCACCACGCGAATTTCCTGGACCGTCACCTTCACATACAACAACACCGCTCACACCGCAACCGCCTATTCCGTCGCTTACGCTCCCAACAGAAATGTCACGGCAAACGGAATAACAGGATATGACCATCGCGGCGACGAGGCGTTCTCTTCCTCGCTTATATATATTCAGGGCGCTCAAGTGACAAACATCGCCTCCGTGTCCTACCACGACGGCAGTTCCGACCACCGATTCAACTATCAGAATATCTCCGGCGGCAGGACTTTCGACCCTCTTGTTAACGGTATTTCAGAGCCCGGCAATAACAATCCTCACGATTACGGCACAACCTCGTCGGGAGCTTTCACCGGCGCGACCGCCTCCTTCAGTTCCTGCTATTGCGTAAGAAACGATAAGTATAACGGCGGCGGAAACTGGGTAATGCACATAGATGCCAACCGCACTCCGGCGGAAATTACTGTTGACAGCTCAAGATATACAAACACAAATCAGGTACCGAATCTCAAACTCGGATTCTATATTACTGACCAGGTAAGAACCAACCAAAGAAGAAACTGGTATGTTTCGGATGCGACAAGCGCAGTGGCAAATTCAAATGATTTAAGCAGTGCTACACTTAAATATACAGGGAGTTACGACGGCAATAACACGACCGTAGATTTACTGAAACACTCAAGGTGGAGAGAAGACGATTTCTGTAAAGGTATTTACGGAAGCTTATACGGCACGGTATTGAAAGACAGCGCCAACAGAACCGCTCCGACAACCGACGGCGACACCGGGAACGGAATAGGTCAGAAATATAATGCGGCAATCAGCTATAATCTGAGCGGCGGCTCCTGCATAAGGTATTACCGCGGTGTGTGCTGCGCATCACACTCGGCTCACGGATTTACCAACGCTTCATGGCCTATGTCATCCGTGC
>CACZTQ010000217.1 GCA_902784155.1 Oscillospiraceae bacterium | reverse complement strand
CTCATTGTGCCGAGAGTGACAACGGAGAGAACCTGTGTCTGACCTCTTGTGAACATACCCGAGCCGTGAACTCTGTCAAGCAGGTCAATCTGGGCATTGAGAGGACGGATTTCGTCTATTCCTCTGCCGTCAACGCGCTTGCCGTCATCAAGAAGCCAGCGGCGGACAACATATTTCTGAACCTTGTAGAGGCACTCCTCGATTTTGACTTCCATCTCGGGATAAATCTCGTCAAACTTCTCGTGGACCTTGTCATAGACGGGTCTGAGTCTCTCATCGCGGATTCTCTTGTCATCGGTATCGAGCGCAAGGCGGATATCCTCGATGGCGAAATCCTTGATTGCCTCATACATTTCGGGGTCGGGATCGTTTGAGGGGAATTCAACCTTCTCCTTGCCGACCTCGGCCTTTATCTTATTGATGAATTCGACTATCTTCTGATTTTCCTGATGGGCAAACATGATGCCGTCATACATATCGTCGTTTGACACTTCGTTGGCGCCCGCCTCAATCATGGCGACGAGCTCGCTCGTGGAAGCGACAGTGACATACATATCGCTCTTTGCTCTCTGCTCGAGAGTGGGGTTGATGACATATTCGCCGTCAACAAGGCCTACGACAACGCCTGCGATGGGGCCGTCCCAGGGAATCTCGGAGATGGAGATCGCGATTGAAACGCCGAGCATCGCCGCTATCTGCGGCTCGCAGTCGGGGTCAACGGACATAACCGTCGCGACAACGCCGACATCATTTCTCATATCCTTGGGGAAAAGGGGGCGGATGGGTCTGTCGATAACTCTTGAAGCAAGAGTTGCCTTCTCGCTCGCCTTGCCTTCACGGCGCTGGAATGAGCCGGGAATCTTGCCTACAGAGTAGAGCTTCTCTTCATAATCGACCGAGAGGGGGAAGAAATCCACTCCCTCACGGGGCTTGTCGGCCCTTGTGGCGGTGCAGAGCACGTTTGTCTCGCCGTAGCGGACAAGGCAGCTGCCGCCCGCAAGCTGGGCCATCTTGCCGACTTCGACCACGAAAGGTCTGCCGGCGATTTCGGTTTCGTACTTTTTGAAACCGGCAAATTCGTTAAAAACCATTGTATAAATCCCTTTCATTTATTTTATCCGGGCCACTCCGGTTTTCAGCAAAAAATCCGGAGTAAAAAGAGAACCTTTTACTCTCGATTCCCTGCTGAAAAGCTTTCGGGCGCCCGAATTTATTAACGCTTTGACAATTAAAACAAAGCAGGCAGAAAATAGACTGCCTGCTCCGTAATCTGCAATTATTTACGCAGACCGAGTCTTGCAACTATTGAACGGTAACGCTCAATGTCAACCTTCTGAAGGTATGCAAGGAGGTTTCTTCTGTGACCGACCATCATGAGAAGACCTCTGCGGCTGTGGTGATCCTTCTTGTGAATCTGAAGATGCGCGTTAAGGTCATTGATTCTCTTGGTAAGAACAGCGATTTGAACCTCGGGTGAACCTGTGTCGCCCTCGTGGGTTGCGTACTCTTTCATTATTGCCTGTTTTTCTGCCTGTGTCATAATATTCACCTCATTAAATATATTTCCTCGGTCTCAGTAAACGGCAGGTGATTTCCCCTTTGGGGCTTACTCCGCAAACCGTGATCCGGGCATGCTGGATGATTATATCACATCATTTCCGATTTGTAAAGCATTTTTTTACCGGAAATGCGTTAATTCTCAGATAAAAAACAGGCCTGCGGAAATCCCGCAGACCCTATGCTCATAAACTTACTTATGCTGCCTTTTTCTTGGTGCAGACATAGGCTGCGGCGGCTGCTACAGAAACAGCTGCGAACGCTGCGATGCCCGCTGCCGATGAACCTGTGCCCGAAGGAGCAACAGCGGCAGTCTCTTCTACGACAGTCTCTTTGTTGCCTGCATAGAGATCCTTAATCTTCTGCTTAAGGTTTGTGATGAGTTCCTTAATGCGGGAGAGGATGTCCTTAGCAAGTCCGAATGAACCGATCTTAGCTTCAAGCTGATCAACAACACCGAGTACGTCAGCGGAATTCGAGCCTGTTACGTTGGCTACCAGTTCCTTGATTCTGTTGATAATACCTTCGATCTGAGCAAGGAGGCCTTCAAGACCTTCACCGTTGCTGAAAATACTGGTGATCTTATCAAGGATACTTTTAACAGAGCCAATGAGTCCCGAAGCGAAGGGTGCGGGTTCGTCAGTGGGAGTTGCGGCGTCAGCTGCAAAAGCCATTGTCATAACCGAGCAAGCCATAATAAGAGCGAGAACAATTGCAAGTACCTTTTTCATAAAGCTTCAATCCTTTCAT
>CACZTQ010000216.1 GCA_902784155.1 Oscillospiraceae bacterium | reverse complement strand
TTTTCACTTTTTTATCCCGTTTTATCAACAGCTCCGGGTGTGCAGTAAATCCACGCTCTTTTTACCTCGGTTTATCTCAGGCTTAACGATGGGCTGAACCTGCACTTACCGATGTCCTGAACCTGCCCCGGAGAGAAAATCAAGTGTTGTGAAACTCCGTTTCACACGGGATGCCGGGGGCGTCATCCCCTACGAAAAGCGTTAACCTCTACCGCCTCATATATATTCGGAGCGCGTCAGCGCGACCCTTCATTGCACATTGCACATTGCTAACTGCTAACTTTAAAAAGCTTCCGACGGAGCGGAAGCTTTTTGGTGTGCGATTCGGGTTTCGTGAAATAATCAGGTTTCTGCGGGGGTGGGGGTGAGTTTGCTTTTTGTCATTCTTTTCGTTATTACGATATAGCATATCACCTGGAGGGTGCAGGTTATAATCCAGGAGACGGGGTATGAAACAAACAGAAAATCAATCTCCCTGTGATGCGGGAAGATACCGTAAATCCAGAGAATTCTGATTCCGACAGTCCCGAATATCGAGATAATCATCGGCACCGCCGAATGACCGAGGCCGCGCAGCGCGCCCGGGAAGCAGTCCATATATCCGCAGATGAAATATGTGAGGGTTGTGTATTTCAGCACTTCCATACCGTAGCCGATAACCACATCCGACTTTGAATAGATTCCGAGAAGCTGCGGGCTGAAGATGAAGGCGGCGGAGCCTATCACGAAGCAGAATACCGTCTCAAGTATCAGGCAGTCTCTGAGGACCCGCTTTACCCTGTCATACTTGCCGGCGCCCGCGTTCTGGCTGGTGAAGGTCATACAGCCCTGAGTCACGGCGTTGGCGGCGGCATAGATGAAACCGATGAGGTTGTTTGCCGCCGTGTAGCCGGCCATGGCAAATTCACCGAACGAATTCACGCTTGACTGAAGCAGTACGTTTGAGAAATTGATGGCGGCGGTCTGTATTCCCGCGGGGAAACCGATTGCAAAAATCTTTTTGAGAATCGCGGGTTTTATTCTCAGTTTCGAAAAATGAAGTCTGTAATCCTCGGGGCTCTTTTTGAGGACTATGATAACAAGAATGCAGGAGAGAGCCTGAGAAATAACGGTCGCTATGGCAACGCCCGCGACATTGAGACTGAAGACCGTGACAAACAGTACATTCAGCCCCGCGTTGAGGGCGCCGGATATAACGAGAAATATCATCGGCCTTTTGGTGTCGCCCACCGCGCGGAGGACCGCGGCGCCGAAGTTATAAACCATAAACACGGGAGCGCCGAGGAAATAAATGCGCATATACCTGACCGAGAGGTCGATGATTCCGGGAGGAGTGCCCATAAGCGTCAGCACGGAGCGGGCGAAAAACCTGCCGATAAGCAGCATTGCGAAGCCCGCGATTGCGGCGGTGGTTATCGCCGTATGAACGGCATCATTCATCCTCCTGTGGCTGCCTTCCGCGAAGAATCTCGCGCAGACAACATTGACTCCGAGAGAGGTGCCGACAAAGACATTGACAAACAGATTGATAAGCGATGTGGTTGAGCCGACCGCGGCGAGACAGTCATCCCCCGCGAATCTTCCGACCACTATCAGGTCAACGGCGTTGAAAAGAAGCTGCAGCGCCGTCGAGAGCATAAGCGGAACCGAAAATGACACCAGCTTGGGCATCAGCGGTCCGTTAAGCATATCTATCTCAAATCTGTTTTGCCTTGCCATATTATTTCTCTTTCATTCTTTCCGATATCGCGAGCTCAACCGAAACCGGCAGATTGCTCTTACCGAGCGCTTCGAGTATCTCCGGAGCGGTCTGCGCCTTCTGAAGATGAAGCTTATAGGGTTTCATTTTGAGCAGGTTATTCTTTTGCCAGCGCGACATAAGATTTATCATTATCTCGCGCGGTGATTCTTTGGGAAGCTCTTTAATTGCGCCGGATTCAACATTTATCTCATCTCCGGAGAAATCAACGGTAACATCATCGTTTGCCGTATCTCTGAAAACAATCCTGTATTTCCTGCCGGCGGGAATGACGCTGAGGTCGCCCTCAACTTTAATATTGATTCTTATTATATTATTCTCTTTGTCGTAGGTGTTTGTGAAAACGGTCTTTGCGGTGTGAGAGGCGTAATCCGTTTTGCCGTTGTCTTCATACATCGTGAAGCAGCCGTCGCCTCTGAACACCCATACCTCAAGCGTCTCGGGATTGCCGCAGGAATTGCCCTCGTCGGCGCTCATCGGAATAACGCTTCCCGCTTTTGCGAGAACGGGTATATCGTAAAGCTCGCGGTTGAGGCATATCATCATATTTCCGCTGTATTTCTGCAGAGTGAAGATATCTGTCCACTCGCCTTCGGGAATCCAGGCGCCCGTTCTGGCGAGGCCCATTTTTTTATCGAGCTTCGAGGTCACGGGGCAGACAATCAGCTGAGAGCCGAACTGATACTGATTCGGAACGCTGTAGGCATTCTCCTCTTCGGGATAATTATAATACATCGGCTCGCAGACGGCGATGCCCTGCTCGTTATAAATTCTGTCGAGAGAATATATATAGGGAATGAGACGGTGTCTGAAGCGAAGCCATTTTTTCGCGTCTTCGCAGACATCGCTGCGGTATTTCCACGGCTCCTTGCCGAGGAACTCAAGATTGCTCGAATGAAGGCGGAGCACGGGAGAGAATACGGCGAACTGAATCCACCTGAGATACATCTCGTCATCGCGCTTCCCGAGCATGTGACCGCCGATGTCGTGGCTCCACCAGCCGTAGCCCGCGTTCGCGGCGTTGGCGGTGAAGTAGGGCTGAAACGCGAGAGCGCGCCAGCTGATAAACGTGTCGCCGGAAAAGCCTAATGGATAGCGGTGAGAGCCGATTCCTCCGTATCGCGAGAGAATGAGCGGAATATCACCGTTCTCCGCGTTATCGAGGTAGTGATAATGATTCAGGGCGATAAGCGGGTCGAGCCCTTCGACATCGGAGCTCTTGCCCTGCTGCCAGTCTATCCACCAGAAATCCACGCCGTCTTTTTCGTAGGGCTTGTGAATCACGTCAAAGTATGAATTCCAGAATTCGTCGCTGCCGCATCTGAATTCAACGGGCTTGCCGGACGCGGGGTCAATCCCGTTGGCCTTTGCCATCTCTTCATACATATCCTCATAGCATCTCACGCCGTCGGCCGGGTGAAGATTGAGCGTGACCCTGAGATTCCGCTCTTTTAGCTGCTTTAAGAATTCACGGTAATCGGGGAATAAATCGGTATTCCAGCTGTAGCCCGTCCAGCCCCTGTAATTCTGATTGAATTTGCCCTTGATATCGACCCAGTGCCAGTCCATATCGACGGTCGCCACCGTCATAGGAATATTTTCGGCGGCGAATCTGTCCATAAGGGAAAGATACTCTTTATCCGTATAGGCGTGGTATCTGCTCCACCAGACGCCAAGGGCGTATCTCGGCACGAGTGGCGCGGGTGAGCTGATCATATAGAAGGCGCGCATTGTCTCCCTGTAATCCTTGCCGTAGGCAAAAACATAATAATCGCGGCCTCCCTCTCTTGATCTGAAACGGCCGTCTTTATCAATCAGGAAGCTTTTGCTGTCATCAAAAAGGAATGCGCCCTTCATCGTTATGAAGCCGTTTTCGAGGCGGACATTATCCGCCTTTCCGTCAAGAGTTCTCGCAGTGCCTTTAAGATTCTTTTGCTCGCCGAAAACAAGCTCCTCGGTTTCTTCATCCTCTTCTGTCTGAGTTTTGCTGCCCTGAAGGATGACGCTGTAAGGAACTCCCTTCTTTATGACGAGAAGGATATCCTCGGTCTGGACATAGAGCTTATTGCCGTCTTTTTCGGTCTGCATCTCGCCGGCGGGGAATCTGCGGTTCCATACGGCGTAGCTGGGCTCATCATAAAACTTACCTGTTTCAATACGCAGAAGCTTTGAGGTGATATAGGTTATCCTGATGTCGCCGTCAATGAATATCTGACTTTTATCGGCAACGGAATCGGTCTTGGGAATAAGCGATGATTTGAGCATAACAGCACCCCTCAATTATCGTTTTATTCATTATATCACAATGCGGAAAAATTAAAAGAAATATTTTAAGTTTTAAACAGTTTCGGATTCGAGACCGATATACTTGTATCCGGCCGCCTCGACCGTGGCGGAGATGACGCTCTCATCGAGGGACCCGGCGGAAATTATCACCGACTCGCCCTTCTCGTGGGATGAGGTCACATCTTCGGCTCCGAGCGCGTTTTTAAGCTCCTGTGTAACTCTTGCCTCGCAGTGAGGGCACATCATTCCTTCGATTTTTACGGTTGTTTTAATCATTTTTTTATCTCCTGTTTCTTTTATTCCAAAATCGTTGAATCCGCTCAGGTCGGGAGCGGCTTTCTTTTTGCGGCGCCCGCCGTCATAGATTTTCGTAAGATTAAGACGCAGCGCGTTTGTGACGACAAAGAAGCTTGAGAGACTCATTGCCGCCGCGCCGAAAGCCGGGCTGAGAGTGAGCCCGAGAGGCGAGAGCACGCCCGCCGCAACGGGAATACACAGCACATTGTAAAAGAATGCCCAGAAAAGATTCTGACGGATAATTCTCAGAGTCGCTCTGCTGAGCACGATTGACGCCGCGGCATCCCGCAGGCTGCTCTTCATAAGCACGACATCCGCCGAATCAATCGCGATATCCGTACCCGCGCCGACGGCGATACCGGTATCCGCCTGAGTGAGGGCGGGCGCGTCGTTTATTCCGTCGCCGACCATAGCGACTCTGCCGAAATCGCGAAGGCGCGTGATAATGTCTCTTTTTTCGCCCGGCATCAGCCCTGCCGCGACGTTGTCGATTCCAGCGAGGGCTCCCGTTGCCCGGGCGGTTTTCGGATTATCCCCGGTAAGCATCACAACCGCAACTCCCAGGTTTTTAAGCTCCTCAACGGCCTGCCTGCTGTCATCCTTCAGAGTATCGGCAAGCGCGATTATTCCGAGCAGCTTTTCGCCGGATGAAAAATATACCGGTGTCTTGCCCTCTTCGGCAAGAGAATCCGCCCTTTCTCCAAACCCGGGAGGGACGGCGGCGGTCTGCGATATGAATTTAAGATTGCCCGCGCGGATTGTGTTATCGCCGAGACCGGCCTCGAGACCGCTACCCGGAATCTCGGTAAAGCTCTCTGTCTCAAGCGGCTCTATACCCGATTGAGCTGCCTTTTCCGTAATCGCCGCCGCGAGCGGATGCGCGCTCATCGTTTCGAGCGTTACAGCAGTTCTGAGCAGAAGGCTCTCATCAACCCCGGGGCAGGGAATTATATCGGTCACCGCCGGAACTCCGCTCGTGACGGTTCCTGTTTTGTCAAGCACGGCGATATTTGTTTTTCCCGTATTTTCAAGCGATGACGCTGTTTTGAAAAGAATACCGTTCCTTGCTCCGACGCCGTTTCCGACCATAATCGCGACAGGGGTCGCAAGACCCAGAGCGCAGGGGCAGCTTATGACCAGCACGGAAACAGCCCTTGCTATCGAAAAGGGAAGCCCTCTGCCGAGTATGAGCCAGGCTGCAAAAGTTATGAGAGAGACCGCTATGACGGCGGGAACGAATATACCGCTGACCTTATCGGCTAGAGCCGCGGCGGGAGCTTTGGTTGCCGCCGCCTCCTCAACGGTCTTTATTATCTGCGAGAGAGCGGTATCCTCGCCGACTCTGACCGCCTCGCACTTTATGAAGCCGGATTTATTCACCGTTCCGGCGGAAACATAATCGCCCGGGAATTTATCTGCGGGAATGCTCTCGCCCGTGAGGGCCGATTCGTCAACCGCGGTTGTCCCCTCGGTTATACGCCCGTCAACGGGAATACTGCCGCCGGGCTTCACGACAAAGATGTCACCCTTCATCACCTCTTCAACGGGCACGGTCACCGTCTCTCCTCCCCTGTCAATAAGGGCGGTTTTAGGCGAGAGATTCATAAGACCTCTTATTGCGTCCGTTGTCTTACCTTTTGAAACGGCCTCAAGCGTCTTGCCTACCGTTATAAGCGTGAGAATCATCGCGCTCGATTCAAAATAAAGCTGACCAGAAAGCGCGTGCGCAGCGGCAGCATCCGCCGAAGCGGTCATTCTGAAAAGAACGGAAACGCTCCACAAAAAAGAAATGCCGGAGCCCAGGGCGACGAGCGTATCCATATTGGGCGAGCCGTGAATCGCGCCCTTGAAGCCCGATATGAAAAATCTCTGATTTATCACAGCGACCGCGGCGGCAAGGATCATCTGAATCAGGGCACAGGCAAGCGGATTCCCGTCAAAGAATGAGGGCAGAGGGAAGCTGAACATCATATGCCCCATAGAGAAATACATAAGGAAGAGGAGAATCACCGCGGAGGAAATAAGCCTCCCGATAAGGCCTCTGACCTGAGAGGACGGAAGAGACGTTTCATCCGCCTTTACAGACTTGCTTTTGCCCTTCGGGGAAGCGCCGTAGCCGGCGGATGTTACCGCTCTTATAATCTCCGATGAATCCGCAGTGCCTTCGACGCCCATCGAGCCCGTCAGCAGATTCACGGAGCACTCGCTGACGCCCGGGACCTTTGAGACCGCCTTCTCAACTCTCGCCGAGCAGGCCGCGCAGGTCATACCCGTAACATTATAATATTCCATAGTATCACCTTATTTCATAAGCTTCTGAAGGGTTGCGACGAGCTCATCAACCGTCCCGTCCTTCCCCGCTCTGATATCGTCCGAAACGCAGGTCCTTATGTGAGCGGCGAGGAGCTCCTTGTTGAAGGAATTAACGGCCGCGTTGACCGCCGCCGACTGAATGAGGATATCATTGCAATACGCGCTGTTTTCGACCATTGTCTGAAGGCCGCGCACCTGCCCCTCTATCCGTTTAAGGCGGTTGAGAAGTTTTTTCTTCTGCTCCTCATCCCTGTGGGTGTGCCTGACGCAGCAGGAGTTTTTTGAATTACCGTCCATAGTATTAAATACCCCCTAATGGTATATCTTTCGAACCGCATTATATACCCCGGAAGGGTATTTGTCAAGAGCTTCAGTCAAATTATACAATATAATAGGAAAATAATATTGAAGTTTTCATTATTATGTATTATAATTATTGTTTGTAAAAAACTATTTAATCACGGAGGACTGTATATGAACTATGATGTTGCTGTCATAGGCGCAGGTGTTACGGGCGCATTCATTGCCCGCGAGCTCAGCCGCTACGATCTCAGAATCGCGCTGCTCGAAAAATGCAACGATCTGGCAATGGGTACTTCAAAGGCAAACTCGGGTATTATTCACTCGGGCTTTGACGCCGTTCCGGGCACTCTGAAGGCAAAGCTCAATGTCAAAGGCACGGCGCTTATGCCTCAGGTCAGCAAAGAATTAAGCGCGCCCTTCAAGCAGATCGGCTCGCTCGTTGTCGCCTACACCGACGAAGAGACGGCAACTCTCGAAGCACTCCGTGAAAGAGGCGAAAAAAACGGCGTTCCCGGTCTTGAAATCTATGACAGGGAGAAGCTCCTTGAAATCGAGCCCATGCTCAACGAAGAGGCGAAAGCGGCTCTCTGGGCTCCGACCGCGGGTATTGCCTGCCCCTATGAGCTCACAATCGCCGCGGCCGAAAACGCGGTTGAAAACGGAACCGAATTCATACGCAACTTCTGCGTTGACGGCATCGACTATGACGGCGCCGTATTCACCGTGAAAAGCGCGGATAAATCGATAAAGGCAAAATACGTTGTCAACGCCGCGGGTGTCTTCTGCGATGAAATCGCCGCGATGATAGGCGATAATTCCCTCAAGACCATCGCGCGCAAGGGCGAATACATGCTCTGCGACAAAACCGCGGGCGGCACCGTGAAGCACACGATATTCCAGTGCCCGAATCCGATGGGCAAGGGAGTCCTTGTCACGCCGACGGTTGACGGCAATCTGCTTATAGGCCCGAGCGCGATAGACATAGAAGATAAAGAGAATACCGACACCACGGCCTCCACGCTCGAAGCGATACTCGCCACAGCGAAAAAGAGCGTACCGTCTCTCACGACAAGAGATGTCATCACCTCTTTTGCCGGCCTCAGGGCGCATCTTGAATGCGATGATTTCATTATCGAAAAGAGCAAGGCAAACGATAAATTCATAAATGTCGCCGGAATCGAGTCACCCGGTCTCTCATCCGCGCCGGCAGTCGGTCTCTATGTGGCAGATATGATTGTCAGCGACTGCAAAGCTGCCGAAAAGCCGGGATTCAACCCCGTGAGAAAACCTCCCGTTCGCTTCAGACACCTCTCAAACGAGGAGCGCAAAGCTCTCGTTGAGAAAAAGCCCGCTTACGGCAGAATCATCTGCCGCTGTGAGACGATAACCGAGGGCGAGATTCTCGACGCGATTCACGCGCCCGCGGGAGCGAGAGACGTTGACGGTGTCAAGAGAAGGACCCGCGCGGGTATGGGAAGATGCCAGGGCGGATTCTGCGGTTCAAAGGTAGTTGAGCTTCTCGCGAGAGAGCTCGGCACGGAGCTTAACGAGATAACGAAATTCGGCGGCGACTCAAAAATAATCTATGAGAGGACAAAGTGAGGAGGAGAAACAATGCTTAATTACGATCTTATTGTAGTGGGCGGCGGCCCCGCAGGCATGGCGGCAGCCGTCAGAGCGAGAGAATGCGGCATTGACAGCATCCTCATTTTAGAGAGAGCCGAATCTCTCGGCGGAATCCTCGAGCAGTGCATTCACACGGGCTTCGGCCTTCAGTATTTCGGAGAGCAGCTCTCCGGCCCCGAATATGCCGACAGATTCATCGAGCTTGTCGATAAGATGAAAATAGAATACAAGCTCGACACCATGGTGCTCGACGTTACGGCGGACAAAACCGTCTATGCGGTTAACAAAAAAGACGGTCTGCTTGAAATAAAGGCGAAGGCAGTCATACTCGCGATGGGCTGCCGTGAGAGACCGAGAGGCGCTCTCAACATCGCGGGCACAAGAGCGAGCGGTATAATGACCGCGGGCACTGCGCAGAAATACGTAAACATTGATGGCTATATGCCGGGCAAAAAGGTTGTCATACTCGGCTCGGGCGATATAGGCCTCATTATGGCGCGCCGTATGACGCTCGAGGGAGCGAAGGTCGAATGCGTATGCGAGCTGATGCCGTATTCAAGCGGACTTACAAGAAACATAGTCCAGTGTCTTGACGACTTTGATATCCCCCTTTATCTGAGCACAACCGTTATAGATATTCAGGGCAAAGACAGGGTAACGGGCGTAACAATCGCTTCGGTTGACGAAAACCGCCGCCCCAT
>CACZTQ010000215.1 GCA_902784155.1 Oscillospiraceae bacterium | reverse complement strand
TTTGTGGGTATGCGTGCTCGACCTTACGAGCGGAGAAATGACTTACGTGTGCGCCGGGCACAATCCTCCCGTCATAGCCGGCGGCAGCGGGCCGGACTACCTTAAATCAAAAAGCGGATTCGTTCTTGCCGGTATGGACGGCGTCAGATACAGAGAGAATAAGACAACCGTTAACAAGGGCGATTTTTTATGCCTTTATACGGACGGAATAACCGAAGCCAACAACTCCGAATCAGAACTTTTCGGCGAGGAGAGAATGCTTGACTGCTTCCGTGATACAGACGGGCTTACCGCTCAGGAAATTCTTGAAAAAGTTAAGCGGACGGTCAATGACTTCGTAGGCGATGCCCCTCAGTTTGACGATATGACTATGATCGGATTCAGATACATCGGGGCCGAAGAGGACGGCGGCAGCGAAATCACCGTTGAAGCGAAAACAGAGAATCTCGACGAAGTCCTCGGCTTCATTGACGGGATTCTCGAAGGCGCGGAATGGCCCATGAAATCACAGATGCAGATTGACGTGGCCGTCGAGGAGCTCTTTGTAAACATTGCGCACTACGCCTACGCCCCCGGTACGGGCGACGCGACAATCAGGGCAAAGATTTCCGATAATCCCCGCTCGGTCGAAATCACCTTCATCGACAGCGGCACGCCCTATAATCCCCTCGAAAAAGAGGACCCCGATATCACCCTCTCCGCGGAGGAGAGAGCTATCGGCGGGCTCGGAATCTTTATGGTCAAAAAGAGTATGGACGATATCCGCTACAGGTATGAGGGCGGAAAGAATATCCTTACAATCACTAAAAACGCCGTCTGACGGCAAAATGATATCACTCGCCCCGCAGCGCTCCTGCGGGGATTTTTTCGCGCGGTTATTTACCTGTTGACTCGGTAGGTTTTTAGTGCTATAATAACACAAAAATTCACCCGGAGAATCTATGGAAGAATATATTATAAGAGAAACAGAAGACTTCCTGTCGCTCTCAACGCTTTTCAGTCAGAGCGGTATGGGAGTCAGAATCGAGGACCGCAAACCCGAAAGAGTTATAAGGATGTGGCGCATGGACGACGCCGTCACGGGCAGTCTGATGGCGGCCTCAACGCTCGAGGTCCGCGACGGGGTTTATTCACTCGGAGATATTGCCGTGAGGGCCGACCTTCAGCGCAAGGGCTACGGCAGGATAATGCAGAAGGTTGTTTTTGACGAGGCGAGACGCCGCGGGATAAAGGAGCTCTGGGCCTGCGCGAAAGAGCCCGCTTATTATATGCAGTGCGGCTGGGAAAAGATGCCCTGGGACGAATCCCCAGACATCGCCGTTTACTGCACCTCCTGCGGAAAGCGCGGCACGCTCTGCCATCCCGAAATAATGAAATACACTTTGTAATCAAAAGAGAAAATAAAGATGAACTCAGATTATCTGTTTACCGAATTCGATGAGGATGAGAGCGGCTCATCCCCCGGAATATATGAGCTGAATATAATCAGCGGCGGATGCCGTCTCTACGGCTATCTGCTCACTCCCGATAAAAGGATTGAAGGCCTCCGCCCCGCCGTTATACTCTCTCACGGATTCCCGGGATACACCACAAACAATGACCTTGAGCTCGCTCTGATGAGGGCGGGATGCGTTGTTATACACATGAATCACAGAGGCGCCTGGGGAAGCGAAGGGAATTATCTCTTTACAAACCTCAAGGATGACCTTGTCGCGATTTCAAAATGGGCTCATAACCCGGCAATCGCGGAGCAGTACGGCATAGATACGGAAAACATCTTCCTCGTCGGCCACAGTATGGGCGGTCAGACTGTTCTTAACGCGGCGAAGGAGCTTGACTTCATCCGCGGAGTTGCCGCCCTCGCCGCCTATGATATCGGAGCCGCTTTCGCATACGGTCTCGAGAAGGATCTGTTTCTTATGATTGAGACCGAGGGGCAGTGCCTTAAAATGAACTCCGCAAGCGAGGTGTTTGAGAACGCCCTGAATAACCGCTTCGAGCTGAGCATTTTGAACGGATACGAAAAGCTCGCCGGGCGCAACGTCCTTCTGGTCGAGGCCGCTCTTGACACTGTCGCCCCCGCCGGAAAAATGCTCAGGCCTCTGGCGGATAAACTCGCCTCATTGTCTTCGCCGCCGGAATACGTAACCATAGTCAGCGGCCACAGCTTTGCGGGGCAGAGGATGAAGCTCGCGAAAGCGGTCGGCAGATGGATTGAAAAAACCGCAGTGCAATAAATTATAATTACGGAATCCGCACGGATGTTTTCGGACAGCATCCGCGCGGATATTTTTTAATTTACTCCCCTTAATGAATTGAAAAATAATTAAATATAAGTTATAATATTTTCAAATATTATTCAAAGGAGAGTACGCTTATGTTATTCGGAGACGGTTCAGCCGCTGCAATGGCCGCGGCCGAGGCGGCAAAAGCCGCTGTGAGGACCACAGACAACTTCAACTGGACCTTCATAACCCTGCTGGCGCTTGTCATAGTCGGAATCTGGATTCCCCAGTGGAAAAAGAAAAACTATGACGGTATGGCGGCGGCGCTCGCCCTTTACGGCGTTCACTGGATTTATGAGATTGCAAACGCGGTTATTTGCCACTTTACGGGCTACGCCCTCTGGCACGTTTCGCCCGCGAGCACAAGCTTCATCCTCCTTGTGGGCGTTTCTTGGGAGCTCTCGCTGATGTTTTCGGTGGCGGGCTTC
>CACZTQ010000214.1 GCA_902784155.1 Oscillospiraceae bacterium | reverse complement strand
TGCCTACACGGTCGGCAATTACACCATCGGCAGAAGCGGCGAGCTTGAGAAGGCAGACGGGATTGCCCCAGAAATACTCGATTACCTTGCAGACCGCGGCTTTGAAGCGGAACCCGCCGAACCCACGAAACTGGAAATCGGTGTTCCGGAGAAAACGGCAGACATCGAAAACCTGAAGGCGATTATCGCTTCAAAGGAAAACCTGCTGAAGCACGCATTCGCAACAGACGATGTTTCGCTTGCGCTTGAAGACGGGAAGATATTATTCAAGTGGTTCACCGAAGAACCCGGCAGCGACGACGCCACAGCGTATATGCTTTTCGTATCCGCCCTGTGCAGAATGTCAAAGCAATTAAAAAGAATAACAGCAAAAGACAAGGAAGTGCCGAACGAGAAATATGCGTTCAGGTGCTTCCTTCTTCGTTTAGGGTTCATCGGTGACGAGTATAAGGCGGCGCGGAAAGTTCTGCTGAAGAATCTTGAGGGCAACACCGCTTTCAGAACGAAGGAGGATAAGTGATGATTTCAAAAACAGTGCTTGAATCATTGAGAAAAGAATACGCGCCCGGCACAAGAGTCAGGCTGATTTCAATGAACGATCCATACACAAAACTACCCGACGCCGCCGAAGGAACAGTGATTGCTGTCGACGATATCGGCACGATACATATCGCATGGGATTGCGGAAGCAGCCTCGGAGCGGTCTATGGCGAAGACAAGGTGGTGAGAATATGACGGAAACAGTAAGAGAGCAGATTATGCAGGTGCGCGACACCGGGCTGACGAATATGTTTGATTTGAACGCAGTGCAGCGAATCGCATACGATATGGATTTATTTGAACTGGTATGCTTCATTGAAGACGACAAGGCGGCGTATGTAAAATTTATCCTTACCGGAGAAACGGAGTGATATTATGACGATTACCGAAGCTATGGAAAAATATAGACTGCCGAACCCCTCAACCCCGGAGGATTTGGAAATGAGAAGGCTCAAGGTTCTGACCTACGGAGACAGGGTGCTGGTGGTAGGTTTCTGCTACAATGGCCCGAAAGAACCGGGATACTACGCCGCGGTTTATGAGTTTCTCTATGAAACGACGTCGTGCGAAGATCCGGTCGGAATCAGAGAGGTAAGCGAGGTTGAGTTTGAAGACGACGGGCACGCGATTGAATGGGCGCTGAATCAATAACAGAATAAATAATAAAAACCGCTGACGGGAATTATCCTGCCGGCGGTATTTTTGTCATTTGCTATATTTCATTTTTCATACGCACTAATAAATGCCTTTACATACGCATCGGTTTTATATGTTCCATGAAATCTATCTGCAGTATGGTTGATTTTTAAGTGCTCTATCCCTTCGGGCAAAAATGACTCTTCAGGTATTTGCTTTCCTATTATTACAACATAATCAGGATTGATGATTTGTATTTGCTTTCTTATAAATGAGTGATACTTGCTGATGTAGTTATTAAATCTTTTATTGTTTGTTTTTTCTTTACCGCCGCGCTTATTTACATTCATAAACGCACAGCATTCCAAATCTTTCTTGAATACAGTTTCATCTGAGATATCAGAACCGGTAAACAGATAATGTGCAATTCTCCCCATCTTTTCATGCTGCCTTGGCCTGTTTGTTGATGAAAGCCCATTTATATAGTTTGTATAAAAAGGAACTTGATTGCCTTCCGATGGATTTGAATCAGGCATATATCCCTGAATATTAGACTCTTTCAATATAAAGAGAATTCTTCTTTTGCTGCTTTCGTATTTATCAAAATTAATATATCCGTCTTTTATAAAAGAATCTTTTGAGATGCCGGGTATTGTTATGTCCTTTTTTATCTTTGGTTCAGTTATTGTTGTTTCTTCATAATTCGTCTCAAGCTTGTGTGCTTCAATCCATAAACTGAAAAGCTCATCGAGTGTTTTGCAATCCGAAACTTTCTGTAACGCTTCATCAAATGTCATTATTTCACCTGCATTTATTTGTATGGGGGCCGTAATTATCTTACGGTCTTTTTTGTTTTAGCAGCGGCCCGGCCCTTCGCGTAAACTTTCGCATAAGTTTTAAGGGTATATGAGAAATAGTGTTAATCGCTCATTGAATCCAGGTGCTTTTGAAGAAGGGTTTGAAAATCCTCTTCATCCATATCGCCTTGACGATAAAGATTATAAAGTCTGGCAAACTTTTCAATAAAAGTATTAACGTGACAATTCTCTACATTATTGCCTAAATTCGCAGCTTCTGCATAATAATCATTTTCGTCAATATAGTCAGAAAGGTGTAAATACTTAGGAAAATAAATAGTTGTATAGGGAATTGTTTTTATTTTTTCCTCCCCGGTTCCTCCGTAACAAATGGGATCAACAACCGCTTCATCCATTTCAAATTTCCATATTTTTGCTTTTTTGCTAATAACCACTCTTGAAAGAAAATCGCAGATTGCCTTGTCTGACAAAGATGAAGAGTCAGTATTGCCCATAAGCCAGTCAATAGAAACACCATAATATGAAGCGATTCCGAATATCTGCTCAATGGTGAATCTTTTACCGTCTGCTTGATTCAACGCCCTGTTGAAGTTAGGCTGTGACATTCCTAAAGCATACGATAATTCGTTTTGCGTTGTCTTGTTATTTGACATCAACATACGAACATTTTCAATCAGTATATCATTATCAAACATCTACATACTCCTATTCAGTTTCGGTATATAAATACCAAAATCGTTTATTATATTTGAGATTTGAATATATCTTACCACATTCGTTACAATAATACCATAGGGAAAATACAAAAAATTCAATAATCTCAACTGATTTTTGAGATGGCCATTAGAAAGTCAGGTGGGTGCAAACGCAGCAACGGGAGCTTATCCCGGCTGTGCCAGCATACCGCTATGGCTTCCCTATGCCATCTTTATGCCTTTTTGCATCCACAGAGGTTCTGAAAGGATGCAGAAGCATGAAAGTTCCATACCCGGATTATGATGGGAAGATTGTAGAAATTGAGGTTCCGGATAATATCGGCAGTTTCATACTGAATGACCGCAGGCAGGAGGCAAATCAAAGCAAGAAAGAACGCCGGCACTGCTACAGCCTCGATGCAAAGGTGTATGAAGGAATCGATTACGCCGCGCAGGATTATGTTGAGGAAGATTATGAAAACAGCATCAATACAAAAGAATTCTATCGCGTGCTGTATTCCCTCACCGAAACACAGAAACGCCGGGCCCTGATGCTGTGGGAAGGATTATCCCTGCGTGAAATAGCTCGCGAAGAAGGAGTCAATCTCTCCGCAATTCAGAATACGGTGGCGCAGCTTCAGAAAAAATTTGAAAATGTGCGGAAAACAGGGTGGTCAAAGACACCTCCAAATGTCCGTATAGTGAGGAGCAAAAGAAACCTCAATACGGAAGAAAGGAGGAAAAACGATGATTAAACCTATCACGATGTTTACTGCGAACTGCAGGGGCCGGGCTACAAACGCTCATTATCCTAATAAGGTTACAGTAAACTCTGTCGACGATTTCCGCAATGCGGTATGCCGGGATTATGTGCTTGCCGAATATAAAGACGGGCACCGCAGCACAGAAGATTTCATTTCATCAAACGCTCTGCCTATGGACAGCGACAACACTCACTCGGATGATCCCGATAACTGGATAACCCCGGAAACCGTCAAAGAAAGATTACCGGGCGTGCCTTTCTATGTTCATTACTCAAGAAACAATATGAAGGCGAAAGGCAATCATAAACCCGCTCCGAGAGCTCACTATGTGTTCCCAATTAACACAGAAACATCTGCGGAAAAATATGCCGGGCTGAAATCAAAACTGCTGGCAGTCATACCGGAATTTGATGACGGTGCGAAAGACTCGGCAAGGTTCTTTTTCGGAACGGAGAACCCGGAGGTCGCATATATCGACGGAGATATTCTGCTTGATGAGTTTCTCCCCGATGATTCGTTTGCGGAGAATATTATCCCCGAAGGCAGAAGACACACCGAAATGGTCAGCGCCGCCGCACGCATAATTAAGCGTTACGGTGATACCGATGACGCGTATCAAATGTTTATGCAGTGGGCAGAAAAATGCGTTCCCGCACTTGAAGGCACCGAACTTGACTCAATCTGGAAAAGCGCAAAAGGGTTGTATAAGAAGATGGTCGCTTCTCCTGATTATGTTCCGCCCGAGGAATATAACACGGAAGGACTGATTCCGACAGATTTCACCGATGTAGGTCAGGCGGCATTGCTTGCCCGTGAATATGGCGGATGCCTGAGATATTCTCCCTCAACTGACTATATTTTCTATAACGGAGTCAACTGGGAGGAATCAAAGCCGATGGCGCAGAGCGTAGCGCAGGAACTCACTTTCCGGCAGATGCGCGAATGGAAACACCTGTCGGGCAGAGCGTATCAGGATGAGAACTTCAAAAAGTTTCTTAAAACCTACAAAGAATTCATCCGCGGGCGCAGGAGTTCAAAAAACATCACGGCCACTCTGAAAGAAGCGAGACCGATGCTTGTAGTCGACCAGTCGGATTTGGATAAAGATCCGTATCTTCTCAATACGCCTCACAGAACATACGACCTTCGCAAAGGGCTCGAAGGCAGACAGCGCCACTGCCCCGAAGACCTTATCACAAAGGTAACCGCTGTTTCACCCGGCGATGAAGGAATGCAGGAGTGGCTTGACGCTCTTGACCTTATCTTCTGCGGAGACACCGAGCTTATCGGTTATGTCCAGAGAATAGTCGGTCTGGCCGCAATCGGCAAAGTTTATGTCGAGGCGCTGATTATCGCTCACGGAGACGGAAGCAACGGTAAATCCACCTTCTGGAATGTTATCTCAAGAGTCCTCGGTTCTTACAGCGGAAACATC
>CACZTQ010000213.1 GCA_902784155.1 Oscillospiraceae bacterium | reverse complement strand
GTTTTCTATACAATCTTTAGGATATTTTGCCAGGAAGTTTTCTCTCAATTCATCGGACGTTTTTGTTCTATTAATTGCTGCCTGCAAATTATCCTCTTTAAATTTGCTTAATACGCTCGCTGAGTCCATCATAAAACCAACAAGTCTCCCTTCTAATGTTTAACAGAATCAATTAAAGTTTTCCTTAACTTCACACTCCTCACTTCTCACTTCACACTGATATAATCCGGAGCGCGTCAGCGCGACCCTTCATTGCACATTGCACATTGCTAATTGCACATTTTTTATGCTCTGCATATCCTTTTTGCGGGCGACTGATAGTCGCCCCTACGGAGTTAACCTCTACCGCCATCAAATATACCGGAGCGCGCAGCGCGACCCACAACTGCTAACTGCTCACTGCTAACTGCTCACTGCTAACTGAAAACTGAAAACTTCTCATTGCACATTGCACATTGCACATTGCTAATTGCACATTAATTACATTCTCTCCGGGACGGTGATTCTGAACATGGTGAGGATGTTGCTGAGAACCGTTTTGACGCACAGGCAGAGTGAGAGGCGGGCGTTTCTGAGCGCGGCGTCCTCGGTGTTGACTCTGCAGGCGTTATAGAATTTATGGAAGGCGGTGGCGACCTCGACCGCGTATTTCGTTATCTTGGCGGGGTCGTAATTCTTTGCCGCGGCGGTGATTCTGTCCGTGAAGGCGGAGAGAAGGGCGATGAGGTCCTTTTCCTCCTCCTCTTTGAGAAGGAGCAGGTCTTTTAAACTGCTCTTTTCATATTTCTTTCCTTCTTCCTCAAGCTTTGAGAAGATGGAGCAGATTCTCGCGTGCGCGTACTGGCAGTAATAGACGGGATTCTCGCTGTTCTGTGAGATTGCGAGATCGAGGTCGAAGTCTATGGGCGAGCCGGGCTCTCTTGTGTTGAAGAAGAACCTGACAGCGTCGATGGGTATATCCTCGAGAAGGTCGGTGAGAGTTACGGCCTTGCCCGTCCTCTTGCTCATTTTAACATTCTGCCCGTCTTTTTTGAGGTTGACGAGCTGCATGAGGACTATGTCGAGACGGTCTCCGTCAAGGCCGATTGCGTCAAGAGCGCCCTTCATCCTCGCCACGTGGCCGTGGTGGTCGGCTCCCCAGATATCGATGGCCCTGTCGAATCCCCTGGCGAATTTGTTGCGGTGGTAGGCGATATCGGCTGCGAAATAGGTGGGATTTCCGTTGCTGCGGATGAGGACCTCGTCTTTAAGCTCAAGGCGGGCGATTTCATCCTCGCTCTTCCCCTTCTCGCGCAGTTTGTTTCCGAGCACCTCGGAATTCCTGTACCAGAGAGCGCCGTCCTTCTCATAAGTGAGGCCCTTCTCCTTCAGGATATTGACCGTTTCGGCAAGCTCGCCGTCATTGTGGAGCACGCTCTCGTGAAACCAGGTGTCATAGACGATGCGGTATTTTGCCATATTCGTCTTCATATCTTCTATATTCTTCGGCAGGGCGAAAGCGACAAGCGCCTTCCTGCGCTCATCCTCGCTCTTTCCGAGATATGAATCGCCGTAAACAGCCGCGAATTCTTCGGCTCTCATTTTTATATCTTCGCCGTGATAGCTGTCTTCGGGAAGCTCGACGGCATCCTCGCCGAGGAAATGCTGCCTGTATCTTATATCGAGAGAGAGGCCGAATTTGTCAATCTGATTGCCCGCGTCGTTTATATAGAATTCACTGCTGACCTCATAGCCGGCGTATTCAAGCACGGCGGCAAGGCAGTCGCCCAGTGCGCCGCCTCTGGCGTTACCCATGTGCATGGGTCCCGTCGGGTTTGCCGAAACGAATTCGACATTGATTTTAGCGCCCTTGCCGTAGTCGGATTTGCCGTAGTCAGCGCCCTTTTCGAGGATATCCTCAACTATGCAGGCGCCGTAGGTCTCGCCCAGATAGAAGTTTAAGAAGCCCGGCCCGGCAACCTCGCATCTGTCGGCGAAGGTGTCGGCGAGCACAAGGCGCTCCGTGATTACGGACGCTATCTCGCGCGGGGATTTATGAAGGTCTCTCGCCCACATCATGGCGGCGTTTGACGAATAATCGCCGTTTGCCTTGTTCGCGGGCACCTCTATTACAAAATCACTCAGCGGACACTCGGGAAAAACTCCGTCGGCAACCGCGACTCCCGCCGCGTCCATAATGGCCCTGCGGATCTCCGCAACCGCCTGTTTAACAAGTACAGACATAATCAGTCCTCCGTTTCAACCGTAATTATAAGCTCGCTTTCGCTGAAGAATCTGCCGTTGTTGTCGATGGAATAGACGAGGTGAATCTCTCCCCCGTCGTCGCCGATACCGGCAGTGAGATGTTTTGTGAAAATGCCGAGAGCCATTGAGCCGAATTCCGTCTCATACACGCACACGTGCCTTTTTTCCTTCTCGAATATCATGCTCGTGCGGTAGAGCCCGCCCCTGAGCATCGAAACCCTGCCGTCGCCGACCGTGAGGGTGGTGAAGCAGTCGCCCATGGCGGAGGCGCTCTCGATATATTTTATTTCGTATCTGTCGGGATAGATGAGAAATTCGCAGACGTTTCTCGACTCGGTGAATTCCTTCATCTCGCTCTCATCGCGCCTGTGGGAATCCCTGACGGTGATATAGCCTTTTTTAGTGACCGGTTTCATTTTTTACTCCGTTATCTGTATTCGGCCGCGAGGCGGCAGAGCCTGTCCGTAAGCTCGGGGAAAGAAACGCCGCTCGCCTCAAAGAGCTTGGGATACATGCTGATTGAGGTAAAGCCGGGAATGGTGTTGACCTCGTTGAGAAGCACGGCCCCGTCGGAATGTCTTACAAAGAAATCCACGCGCGAGAAGCCGCTGCAGTCGAGAGCCTTGAATACTTTTATCGCCTGTTTTCTTATTTCTTCGCTTTTTTCTTCGCTCAGCCTCGCCGGGATATAGAGCGCTGTCGTGCCGTCGGCGTATTTCGCATCAAAATCATAAAAATCGTTGACGGGCACTATCTCGCCGACAACCGAGGCTATGGGCTCGTCGTTTCCG
>CACZTQ010000212.1 GCA_902784155.1 Oscillospiraceae bacterium | reverse complement strand
TGAAAGCCATAATGTTAACACCGTGCTGACCGAGTGCGGGACCTACGGGCGGAGCCGGAGTGGCCTTACCTGCAGGAATCTGTAACTTGATTAAGCCGACAACTTTCTGTGCCATAATAAATAACCTCCATATAGTGTGGTGAATTGCGGAGCTCTTCGCTCCTCCCACGAAGCCGACGGAAAGTCGACTGCGCCTGATGCGGCGCTAAATTTGAAAGGGATTACCCTCAAATTACCGTGTTTAATCGGCAAGCTCAACCTGGTCGAGCTCAAGCTCGATGACGGTCTCTTTGCCAAACAGTGCGGAAACAACGACCTTGACCGAATTATTCTCAAGGTCAATCTCCTGAACAACTCCCGAAAAGCCGTCGAACATATCGTCAATGATGTTGACGGTGTCTCCCACGTTGTAGGAAACCTCGATGACTCTCTTCTCGACTCCGAGCCTGATAACTTCTTCGTCGGTGAGGGGAATTGCCTTGTTTTCAGGACCTACGAATCCCGTAACGCCTCTGGTGTTTCTGATAAGAAGCCAGGTTTCATCGCTCATCTTGGGGCGATTGTCACTGTCAGACGTAACGGCGACCTTCACAAGCACATAACCGGGGAAGAGCTTGCGCTCAATGTCCTTATCCTTTTCGGCGTCGTGGACTATCTCAACCGGAATGTTGACTTCGAATATCTGATCCTGCATCTTTCGGTTTTCAACCAACTTTTCGATGTTGGATTTTACCGAGTTTTCGTAACCCGAATAGGTATGCACAACATACCATCTTGTCTCTACAGACATTTTATGCCCTCCTGCGTCAGCCCAAGAAGAAACTCTTGACGGCCATCATCGCAGCAGTTGTGGTTTCGGTATCTGCAGACGCTTTGCTGCCTACTGACTCCGCGGCCCTTTCAAGAAGCGAAAGGAGGAAGGAGAGAAGCTGATCAACACCGAAAATGGCCAGACCGCAGATTGCAACTGCCGCCAGAACAACGAGAGTTGATTTGAAAACGGTTTTTCCGTCGGGCCATACAATCTTTTTGACCTCGCCCTTGACATCCTTGAAGAACTTCTTTATCGCCTTGCCGGCTCTCTGAAACCAGTTGCCGTTGGGATTAGCGGGCTTTTTATCCTTTTTCTTTTCGGCGTCGGCAACCTTTTTTGCAGCATCGGAAACTTCATTCTTTGCCATAGGTTTACCTCCGTCTTACTTGGACTCTCTGTGGAGAGTGTGTTTTTTGCAGAATCTGCAGTACTTGTTCATCTCAAGTCTGTCAGGAGAATTCTGCTTGTTTTTCATCGTGTTGTAGTTGCGCTGTTTGCATTCGGTGCAAGCAAGAGTAATCTTGACTCTTTTACCGTTAGCAGCCATGTGCGGCACCTCCATTTTTGGAATATTTGAGCTGTTCACAGCCTATCAGGGAGCTGTATCAGCTCAGGCCTCCCTCTGCTTTACGGGCGCAAAAACAAAGCCCTTGCGCAGAGGTAGGAGTATCTTATCACAATACTCTCCTCTTGTCAAGGACTTTTTGCTTATATATTATATAAATTATTTACTTTATATTATTCAATATCTTTAAGGGCGTCAATCTCTTCTTTATTCACCTTGATCTGCGAATCCTTTATGAGCTTGACATCGCCGCGCCCGTAGCTTCTCGGAATCCCGTTCGGGTTGTTGTCGAGCTGGACCTTGAGCTTGCCCGTGAGAAGGCTCGTCTCAACAACCGTGCCCTTGCCGTCGGCGGTCTGGACTATGGCTCCGGGCTTCGGCGTGATTTTAAGGAGATGGTCGTAGGCATTCTGCTCATATTTCAGGCAGCACATAAGTCTGCCGCAGGCGCCGCTGATTTTGCCGGGATTCAGGGAGAGACCCTGCTCCTTGGCCATCTTGATAGAAACGGGCTGGAAATTGCCAAGGAAGCTGTTGCAACAGAAGGGCCTGCCGCAGATACCCAGGCCGCCTATCATCTTCGCTTCATCGCGCACGCCTATCTGGCGCAGCTCAATCCTGGTCCTGAATACGCTCGCGAGGTCCTTTACGAGCTCTCTGAAATCCACTCTGCCGTCGGCTGTGAAATAGAATATGACCTTTGCCCTGTCAAATGTGTATTCAACATCGACAAGGTTCATTTCAAGACCGTGAGCCTCTATTCTCTGCTTGCAGATTTCGGCAGCTTCTATCTCTCTCTTTTTATTTTCATTATATGTAGCCACATCCTCGCGGCTTGCGGGGCGGAGAATTTTTTTGAGGGGCAGCACAAGCTCGTCTTCGCTCACCTCTTTATTCTCTATGGCAACCTCGCCGCATTCAACTCCCCTGACGGTCTCCACGATAGCGTGGTCGCCTTTTTTGAAGGTGTTGCCGCTCGGGTCGAAGTAATATACCTTGCCTATTTCCTTGAATCTGATTCCTACTATTTCCGCCATAATAATCTCCTTGGGTTAATCTGCCGCACTTTTAAAGAGGGTGCAGAGCCTCGTAACTGTCAGATTTAGATTTGCGTTCATTTTTATTTCGCCCGTAAGAGTGTCAACGCTCTCAATCAGGGCGAGAAGCGCGCGCCTCGAGAGCGCGGATGAGAGCTTTTTTTCGAGCTCTCCGCCCTCGCCGCCGGAATATCTGACTTTGAGAGCGTTCATGAATATGCCCGCCATTTCGGGCAGAGCCGCTTCAAGCAGCGGCGCGTTCTTATCAAAGACTCCCGCCGCCTTCACAAGTTCGAAGGCGCTGTCGCTCAGCAGAGCGCGGGCAATATCCTGCGCGGCGCTTTCGGCCTCCTGAGCGGTGACTCCGTCCTCCTCTCTTTCGGCGTCGCCCGAGAGGGTGTAAACCGTCACTCTCGAAAGAATCGTCGGCAGAAAGACGGATTTGGTCTGAGCGAGCAGAATGAATACCGCGAATTCGGGCGGCTCCTCAAGCACCTTGAGGAAGGCGTTCTGCGCCGCTCTGTTCATATACTGGGATTCGCTCAGAACGGTTATCTTAATCTCCGCTTCCATAGGGATAATGTATGTGTCGTCGCGAATCTCTCTTATCTGGTCAACAGAGTAAACGGGCTTTTTTGAAATGACCTCGGGAGTGTGAAAAAGCACATCCGGGTGATAGCCGCCCAGGGCTTTTTTGCAGGCGGGGCAGCTTCCGCAGGGAACCGTTTCGCCGCCGCATAAAAGGGATGCCGAAATCCTGCGGGCTATATCTGTCCTTCTTTCGGGAGAGCCTCCCTCGATGAGGACCGCGTGGGGAAAGCGCCCCGACGATACGGCGTCCGCAATCAGCTTCTCGGCATAATCTCTTTTTTCAAAGCCGGCAACTTCCATTACTGCTCCTTCTGCAAATCGATATTGCGCCTGATGACCTTCTCGCCTCTCCAGGCATAAGCGCGCCCCTCTATCCGGGCTCCGTCTTCCGCACGGCTGACGGCGGTTTCCCTGAATTCGGCGATTCCGGTCTTCTGCGCTCCTTTATTGAGAGGGCAGACATTTTGGCAGATATCGCATCCCCAGATACATCCGCTCTCACGAATCATCTTTTTCTCTTCCTCTGTAAGCTCACCCTTTTTTTGGGTGATATATGAAAGGCATTTCTCTTTGTCTATCCTGCCGTCGTGGATAGCTCCGCCGGGGCAGGCGGCTGTGCATCTGCCGCAGTGTATGCATCCGGTCAGCTCTCCGCCGGTGCCCGCAAGCACGAGCGTTGTCACTATCTCGCCGAGAAAAACGAACGAGCCGAATTTCTCCGTTATCAGCAGAGAGTTGCTTCCGAGAGTGCCTATGCCCGCAATGCAGGCGGCCCTGACCTCTGGTACGGGCGAATTGTCGGCAAAGAATTCAAACTCTTCATCCGGGAATTTTTCCCTGAGCTTTTCGACGGCAGCGCCGAGCCTGTCATAAACTATCGGATGATAGTCCGCGGGCACGGAATACTTTGAAATATTTGAATCTCTGTAATAATCATCCTCGAGCAGATAAGGGAACGCCATCATTATAACGCTCCTCGCGTTCAGCGGCAGTCTGCTCTTTGCTCTGCAGTCAATCAGGCTGTCTTTAATTTCGGAAAACGGGCATATTCCCCAGAGGGGAGCCGTTTCATCAAGTATCTTTTTCATACAAGCGCAATCATCACAGGCAGAGTCAGAATCGAAATGAAGCTGATTACGGACACGGCCTGCGAGGCAAGAGAAGCGTCCCTGTCATATTTTGCGGCAAACATAATGGTATTGTTTGCGCTCGGGGTGGCCGAAGCGATGACAAGAGTCGTCGCGAGCGCCCCCGAAATGCCCGACAGCTTTATTGCGGCTATCATCGACAGCGGCAGGGCTATGAGCTTGAAAAACGCTACGCAGGGAATTCTCCAATCCTTGAATATGCTCCTGAAATCCGTCCCCGCGATAAACGTTCCGAATATGAGCATCGCGAGGGGCGAATTCATCCCGGCAATGGAGCTCACGGGTACGGTGACCATCCTCGGGAGCTCGGGCGAGAGCAGGAATACGGGAAGGCCCACGAATACCGGGAGCACTCCGGGATTCAGTATCAGCTTTTTGAAATCTATTTTTACTCCGCCCGGATTATCCTTCGTCATCAGCCATACGCCGTGAGTGAAGCTGAAAATCTGAAACGAAATAATAACCGCCGAGCAGTAGAACACTCCCTCTCCGCCTACGACCGCATCGACAAGCGGCAGACCCATATAGCCGCAGTTTCCGTATATAGCGGCGAATTTGTAAACCGTGGACCTGTCGGGATTGTTCTTATTGAAAAACGGCGCGGTAATAAGCGCGGCGTAGGCGTGCATAAGAAGCCCGCATCCTACCGCGAGAAGCAGCCCCTTCACGTGCTCTTTACTGTATTCGAGAGTAAAGAAGCTCTCCAGAATTTTTGCCGGGGTAATGACATAAAAGAGGAGATTCGTGCATTTTTTCGCCGTGTCTTCCGTAAACAGGCGCGTCTTTGCCGCAATCACGCCGACGGCGGCCATAATATAGAGTATGATAACCTGCTCGCCGGCAATCAAAACATTCTTGAGAAACATCCGTTATACCGCCGTATCCTCTGTTTCAACACTCTTTACTTCAACCTTGGTGATATTCGGGACCATTCTGGTGAGTATCGTCGCAAGAATAAACAGCGACACCGCAAGGTCGGAAAAATCCGCGTATGAAAGAATATACATCGCGTAGTCTCTGCCCGTGAGGACAAGAGCGATGCGCGGGATAAACAGATTGAGAGCGAGCAGAGCCGCGGGGAATCCGAGCCCGGCAATCTTCCACTCGTTTCCTTTGGTCTCAACGCCCGAATTTATCTGGGCAAACGCCATAAAGAACGACGCGAGGAATACCAGCGCAATCATTTCGACCGCGAGGTCGGATACTCTGAGATAGCTGATGGTTCTTGTGAATCTGATAATGAGTTTGATTATATACCACATCGGTACCGAAAGCGAGAGAAGCTTGAATAACGACGGCGATTTCCCGGTCAGCAGCAGAACCGCGAGGAGTATGAAGAACACGGCTGACAGAATGCCGAACGCCGCCTGGACAAGCACGAGCTTTTCTCCGATGGCCGATGTCGCCGTTGAGGTAACCGTAAATTCGCTCGCATCCTTCTTGCTGAGCATATAGTCGCTGTAAACACCGTAGAGCACGGCGAAGCCGGTCAGGAACGAAATGGCTCCGCAGGCCGGGAATCTCTGAGCTCTCGACTCAAGGCAGACCGAGTTTCTCTTTTTAAGTCCCATAGCGATAAAATATCCTATGGCGGCGATAAGAGCGATGATATAAATGATTACAAGGGCGTCAACCTTCTTGTAAAAGCCGTTTCCGCTTTCGATATTGGTGTAATACTGCACGGTTCTCAGGGGCAGCAGGATTATAAGCGAAGCGGCGAATACAAGCGCCTCGGTTGTAAAAACAGGTCTGAATCTTTTCATATCGTTATCTGTTCCTCCTATCTTTCGGAAATGGGAACATACTGTTTCTTTGAATTGACATTCTTGTAGGCGGGTCTCATAATCCTTCCGCCGGTCATTATCTCCTCAATCCTGTGAGCCGACCAGCCCGCAACTCTCGCGACCGTGAAGATCGGGGTGTAGAGGTCGGTGGGCACTCTGAGAATCTTGTATATAAGGCCGGAATAGAGATCGACGTTGGCGCAGATTGCCTTGTTGATGCCCTTCTTTTCCATTATGATTTTGGGCGTGAGCCTCTCAATCATATTCAGAAGCTGGAAATCGTCTTCAAATTCGGTGCCCTGCGAAAACTCTCCCGCCTTCTTTTTGAGAATCATGGCTCTCGGGTCGGAGAGAGTATAGACCGCGTGGCCCATACCGTAGATAAGGCCCGTGCCGTCGCCGGCTTCCTTTGAGAGAATCTTCGCAAGCTCGTCCGCGACCGCGCCCTCGTCCTTTGTGTTCGGAACATCGTGCTTTATGTATTCAAGCATCTCGGCAACCTTCAGGTTGGCGCCGCCGTGACGGGGGCCTTTGAGAGAGCCGATTCCGGCGCTGATGGCCGAATATGTATCCGTCCCGCTCGAGGTGAGAACTCTGGTGGCAAAGGTTGAGTTGTTGCCGCCGCCGTGCTCCGCGTGGCAGATAAGAGCAAGGTCGAGGAGCTTCGCTTCCTCATCGGTGAATTTTTTATCCGATCTTATCGAGCGGAGTATCGTCTGAGCCGTGGTATATCCGGGCATAAGAGGATGGATATACATACTCTTGTGATAAAACTGCCTTCTCTTGACCTGATAGGCATAGGACATTATGGCGGGCAGCTGCGCGATAAGGTTGATGCACTGCCTTATGACATTGTCGAGAGTGACGCTGTCGGGATTCTCGTCAAACGAATAGAGGGCAAGCACGCACCTCGCCATTTTATTCATTATATCCGCCGAGGGCGCCTTCATAATCATATCCTCTATGAAGTCGCTCGGAAGCTCGCGGCAGCTCGAAAGGGTGCTGTTGAAGAATTCAAGCTGGTCCTTTGACGGAAGAGCGCCGAAAAGCAGGAGCCAGACAACCTCTTCAAAGCCGAATCTGTTCTCTTCAAGGCAGGCGTCGATTATATCGTTGAGCTCAACTCCGCGGTAAATCAGGTGGCCGTCCTTCGGAGTCTTTTCGCCGTCCTGGATATAGTAGCCCTCAACCGAGCAGATTCTCGTCACGCCGGCCATAACGCCTGTTCCGTCGGCGTTTCTGAGCCCTCTCTTGACATTGTATTTGTCAAAATTCTGAGGAGCGATATAGTAGTTTTTTCTTATCTCTTCCGAAAATGATTTTATATGTTCGCTGGTGAATTTGGATTCTATAATTGACATAGTGTCGCCTCGCTTTCAAGGGTTTTTACTTTTCCCCGGGGATGACCGTGAAAACCTCGAATTTTTTGTTTCTCATCCACAGGGCGGGGTCAACACGCAAAGTGTATCCGCAGCAATCGGGAGTGAACCACTCATGGACGGGCGCCTGAGGCAGACCGTAAGCGGCAAGGATGACTCCTATAACGCCGCCGTGAGTGATTATTGAAGTGCTGAATACTCCGCTCTTCATCATTCCCTCGACTATTTTCTCAAAGGATGCGCAGATTCTCTTTCCGAATGCATTGCTGGTCTCTCCGAAAGGAGGGGCGTTTTTTCCCTCAAGCCAGCCGGCAAATGACTCGTTGTTTTTAAGCTCATCGGCCGTCCTGCCTTCAAACTCGCCGAAATTCATCTCGGACAGGTCTTCGATTATTATGGGGGTCTTATCGGGATATATTATCCCGGCAGTTTCGGTACATCTTTTAAGAGGGCTCGAAAAGACGCTCTCAACCTCCGGATATCCGTATTCATCGCGGATTGCGGTAAGCTCGTCTTTTCCGGTCTGCGAGAGAGATACATCGGTATGCCCGATGTATCTTCCCTCATCGTATTTTTCATTTTTTGCGTGTCTGATAAGGTGGATAATATATGTTCTCATTTTATTCTATGGATTTGTAAAGCGCGATGTATTCCGCGGCGGATTTGCCCCAGCTGTTATCGCATCTCATTGCTCTGTCAACGAGCTTTGCCCAGTATTCTTTATCGCTGTAAGCTCCGAGCGAGCGCCAGATTGCATCCTGCATATCATAGGCGTCATAGCTCTTGAAGGTGAAGCCGTTGCCCATTCCGTCCCCGCTGTCCGTGACGGTATCCTTGAGGCCGCCCGTCTCCCTGACGATGGGGACGGTGCCGTATCTGAGGGCAACCATCTGCGACAGGCCGCAGGGCTCGCTCTTTGAGGGCATAAGGAATATATCGGCGCCCGCGTAAATCTTGCGCGCAAGATCGGGTATGAAGCCGAGTCTGAGGCCTACCTTGTCGGGGAAGGCGGCGGCAAGCTCGTTGAAGAACGACTCATATTCCCAGTCGCCCGAGCCGAGAAGGACAAACTGAAGATCGGTTGTCGCGAGGATATTCCAGATAACCTTCTTCACAAGGTCAAAGCCCTTGTGAGCGACAAGGCGCGAAACCATCGCGATTACCGGCGTGCCGGGATTCTGAGGAAGATTGAATATCTCCTGCAGGGCTTTCTTATCCGCCGCTTTGCCGCTCTTGTCATCGACAGAGTAGTTGACGGCGATATTCTTATCCGTTTCGGGATTGTAGTTGTCGGTATCAATGCCGTTGAGGATTCCCGAAAGCTTATAGCTTCTCTCTTTGAGGATGGGATGCAGGCCGTGGCTGAACCACGGGTCGAGCGTCTCCTCGGCGTAGGTGTGGCTGACGGTGGTAACCTTGTTGGCGCACTCTATCGCGCCCTTCATGAGGTTAATGTCATCGCCGAATTCAACCAGGCTGTAATGCTCCTCGCCCAGGCCGAAAACATCGCCGAGTATCTCCTTGCCGTAAATGCCCTGATACTGAATGTTATGGATGGTAAAGACGGTTTTGATTCCGGTGTAGCCCTCCATACGGGCATAGTAGGTGGTGTAATAGACGGGTATGAGAGCGCTCTGCCAGTCGTTGCAGTGAATTATATCGGGCTTGAAATCGATATAGGGAAGGATTTCAAGAACGGCTCTTGAGAAAAACGCGAATCTCTCGCCGTCGTCATAATGGCCGTAGAGCGTGTTTCTCTTGAAATAGTATTCGTTGTCAAGCAGATAGTAGGTGACTCCGTTAGCGCGGGCTTCGAAAATACCGCAGTACTGCCTTCTCCACGAAACCGGTACCATTATATTTGTGATGAATTTCATCTGCGCGCGCATCTCGTCGCCGATTGAGCCGTAGAGAGGCATAACGACTCTGCACGCAACCTTTTTCTTTCTGAGAGCCGCGGGAAGGGAGCCCGCGACATCCGCAAGTCCGCCGCTCGCCGCAAAGGGCAGGGCTTCGCTCGCTACATATAATACTTTCATATCTTCATTCCTCTGTTATTCTTCGCTGACGCCGCCTGTAACCTGAGGCAGCGCGGAAATGTTTTCCTCCGACAGACGGGTTGACTCCGGCTTTTTGGTCGCGGGAGCTGTCTCCGCCTTTTCGGTTGCCGGTTTTGTAGTAACCGGCTTGGTGGTCACGGGCTTCGTTGTGCTCTGCGTGGTATCATCCGCCTTCTCGCCGGTCTCTTCGGGCACATCGGGCTCCGTGAGAATACCCGAAGTTATGGGCTCTCCCCTGAGATTTTTCAGAGGCTTCTTTGAAATCGGGTCGGTGATATAAACAATCTTTGTCGTTTTCTCGCTGGTTGTCTCAGTGGTTGTTTCCGTCTCGGTCTCCGTTATCGGGTTGCCTTCTTTGTCGGCTTTGATGGTAACGGTGCGGATTTCGGTAACGGGCTCGCCGTTTTCGTCAAGCACGGGGTTGCCTTCCTCGTCCGTCATCTCAACAACCGAAGTCTCTTCAATGAAGTGTTCTTTTTCCTCGGTTGTCGGCTCCGTTGTCGTGGTTGTTGTCGGGTACCAGTGGAGCGACGAGTGAAGCGGCTTGTTATACCACTCGAGAGCGGTATAGTATTTCACGTTGCCGTCGTCATCGACCTCGCTCTTGACAACAATCGTACTCTCGGAAACATACACCACCTCGGGCTCCGTGGTGCTCTGGGTATTCGGGCCGATAACACCGGTCTTTACCAGAACCACAAGCCCCGACAGGAGCACGGCAAACGCCACGATCGCTATAGTGATGATGTTTTCTTTCTTTTTCTTGTCTGGTGCCATTTTTTCTCCCTCAGATTACTATACCCTTTCCGATATAAACAGGGTAGTTTTCGGCGCCGCAAAGCTTTTTACGCACTCCGACCTGCACGTCTTTGTCCGCAATAATATACTCAACATCAGCATTCTCACCGATAAAGGTATCCTGCATGATGATTGAATTCCTGACCTTCGCACCCTTTGAAACGGTAACGCCTCTGAAAAGGATGCAGTTTTCAACCTCACCGAAAATCTTGCAACCGTCCGCGATAAGAGAATTCTTCGCGGATGCGCTGACTCCGAATTTTGCCGGCACTCTGTCGCTTATCTTGGTATAGACGGGCTTGCCCGACGGGAAGAGAGCCTTCCTCACTTCGGGATTGAGCAGGTCGAGATTCGCGTCATAATATGACTTGAGGCCGTCGATAAACCTGACGTAGCCCTTATGCTCATAGCCGTAGATACGCAGATTGCCGGTATTGTCTGCAAAGAACTCCTCAAAATCGGTTATCCTCTTGGCCTTTGCCTCGTGGAGGATGCGCTCGAGAAGATTCCTGCTGATAACCATTATCTTGAGCGAGCAGCTGGCGCTGTTGAAATAATCGTCGCAGAGTCTGTATTCGGTAACCCTGCCCTGCTCATCCGTCACAAGCTCGGTCGCGTCCTTTGTCCTTACCGTGACTCCGGCCGAATAGGCGATGGTAATCTCCGCCTTCTTTTCGATGTGATAATTTATGAGCGACTCATAGTCGATATCGGTCACGGCGTTGCAGCCGGTGACAAGCACGTAATCCTTGCCCGAATCGCCGATATAGCCTATGCTGCCGTAGAGGGCGTCCATCTTGCCCTTATAAACTCCCGAATCGGAAAGATTGAACGGGGGCAGGACCGTGAGTCCCTCTCTCTTTCTCGCGAGGTCCCAGGGCTTTCCGTTGCCCAGGTGGTCCATAAGCGAGCGGTAATTGCTGTTTGTGATAATGCCTACCTGCGGGATGCCCGCGTTGACCATGGCCGAAAGCTCAAAATCAATCAGGCGGTAACGACCCGCAAAGGGAACCGAACCCATCGTTCTCAGAGCAGTAAGCTCGGGAACCACTTCATCGCCGGCATTCGAAAAGATAATGCCGAGTACGTCTTTTGATGCCATTATTCTTCGCCTCCCATATCGGTATCTATCATTGACTTGGGCTCAACGGTGACGCCCTTTCCTATTTTTACTCCGTTGCCTATGACGGTCACGCCCCAGTCGTTAATATCCTTCATCTCTTCGGGGCTTCTGCCGACTGCCGCGCCCTCTTCGATTACGGCGTTCTCGGCGACTATCGAATACTGCACCGAGGCGCCCTTTTTGATAACCGTGCCGGGCATCACTATCGAATATTTGACGCTCGCTCCCTCTTCGACCCTGACATTCGCAAAGAGAACAGAGAAATCCACGTCGCCAGATATTTCGCAGCCCTCGGTTATCATCGAGTTTTCGATCTTGGCGCTGTCCGCCACATAGTGCGGAGGAGCTACGGGAGATCTCGAATAAATCTTCCAGCTGTCATCGTCAAGGTCGAGGTCAACCTTGGGATTGAGCAGGTCGAGGTTGGAATCCCAGAGCGAGTCTATGGTTCCGACATCCTTCCAGTATCCGTCAAACTGATAGGCGAACATTCTCTCGCCGGCGTTGTGCATCGCGGGGATGACATCGTGGCCGAAGTCGTTGCCGGAGGCCTCGTTTGCCTCGTCTTCGATAAGATATCTGCGCAGTTTCTTCCAGTTGAATATGTAAATACCCATTGAGGCCTTGTTGCTTCTCGGGTTTTTGGGCTTCTCTTCGAATTCCGCAATCGAGCCGTCATCATTGACAATCATAAGGCCGAAGCGGCTTGCCTCCTCCCACGGCACCTCTATCATGGCGATGGTGCAGTCGGCGTTGTTTGCCTTGTGGAAGTCGAGCATATCGGAGTAATCCATCTTGTAGATATGGTCGCCCGAAAGAATAAGAACATATTCGGGATCATATCT
>CACZTQ010000211.1 GCA_902784155.1 Oscillospiraceae bacterium | reverse complement strand
TTTGAGGATATCCCCGAGGATTGGGTATGCCCCGTATGCGGACTTGACAAGTCGGCTTTCACACCCGCAGAATAATCAAAGAATACACAGAAAACCCCGCCCGTGAGGGCGGGGTTTTTGCTTTGATTTACTCTTTAACCGTGAATTCGGCGTAAAGAGTTTTGTTTTTACAGTCAGCTCCGGTACCTGTCGTTACATTTTTTGAGATACGGTATCTGCCGGGCTTCAGCGCGCCGTAAGTGCCCGCGAAATCAACGTTTTCGGTATATTCCCCTCCCGGAGGAATATAATACGCCTCCATTGTGAATACGGGAGTCGGCGCCTTATATGAAGCATCGTAGTGACCGCGCACATAGTTTTCATAAGATGTCCAGCCGGGGCCGTCCTTCGCTTCGAGATTATATACCCTGCCGACCGTCATTTCTTCCGCGCTGTTTCCTGGTTTGCCGGAGCGCTTGATGACGAGCAGCCCGGTTTTGCCGTCTTTGCATTCAAAGCTCATTTCAGCGCCGCTCTCACCGGAGGTCTTCGGTTTTTCGGCAGTTTCGGTTTTCCCGGTGCTGACATAATTTCTTATTATCGAATTGAGCTTTATGCGGTCGCTGTCGGAGAGCTTTGCCGCCCTGTCGGAAATCGGCTGCGACGGGCTCCCGTTTACCGTGATGATTCCGCCGTCCGAATCATAATAATAATACTGCTCAAAATCAAGTCTGATTATTATATCGCTTATATTGTCGTAACCCGGCGAGCTGAAGGAATATTTGCCGATGATTTTTCTCACCGAAGCGGCGTGCTCCTCTTTCAGCCCGTGAAGGGTATTCCCGTCAGCCCTGCCGACGTGAACATCCGACACTGTCATTCCGGGCAGCTGCCCGAGAAACTTCGCGTCATCAATCTTCACCTTTATATTTTCGGGATTCCGTGAAAAAACGGGATGTCCCCTCTCAAGCTCGTCGAGCACGCACCAGTAAGCCATATCGCAGGTTCTCACCTCGGGCTTGATACGCGTCAGAGTGATTTCTTTGCCGTCAGCCGAAACGGTCACATCGGGATAGGAGTTTGAGCCGCTCCCCTCCTCGGTCAGCACGGCGACGACGGATTTATTATTAAAAAACTTTTCATTGTATTTTGCACCCGGGGCTTTGAGACCCGGGTCGGAATCATACTCCGAAAGCCCGTCATAAAACTTCTTCCACTCCGAAGCGCTTTTGATGAGAACTACCTTCGGATACTTTTCGCCGTCTCTGTAAGGCAGATACAGGCGGATAAAATGCTTCGCTTCGTCTGTATTCTTTATAGCGGGAGCCTGTCCGGTCATTGAGGGCGGCGCCGCTTCCGTCACACGTGTTTCCGCTTCGGCGGAGCTCTCCGGGGTTTCGCTTTCCGAAGTGTCCGTCGGAGTCACGGCGGGCTCTGCTGTCTGCGTTTCGTCCCCGGGTATATCGGCTGTCTCCGGCTCCGCGGGGCAAATCTGCATTCCCTCCCAGATTTCGTCAACAGACCTGAGATTTCGGGGGAAGCGGTAAAACTCGGTGTCTTTATATATAATGTTATTATTATAATGTCTGTTCCATCTGACTATTTTATAAGCCAGGGCGCTGTAGGATTTCGTTCCGTCGGCGTAAGTCTTCGGCACGGGGATGAACACTGCGGCTATCAGAGCCGCCGCGACGGCAATCACTGCTTTTTTCATTATATTATTCCCCCCTATTCCTCAACAGTCCGGGGCTCGGTCTGCGTTTTTGTAACGCCGGAAATAATCTCGGTTTTGCCGCGCGTGAGCTCGGCTTCCTTTGACTGCTCAAAATAATAGGGATTGCTCGCTGTGGGTACGTTTTTATCCGTATTGTCCGGAGCGGAGGTCGAGGGCATCCTGCCCGCGATGGCATACTCCCTGACCACGGAATAATCGGCCTTCGGGTTTATTACAACATAGTAGTGATTCGTTGTCAGCGCGTCGCCTTTATCATTGAATTTAAGGCAGACGGCAACGCTGTCGGGAACTCCCTTGATTTGATAGACATAGGCTGAAAGCGTTTCCTTCTGTGTCTTATTCTCGGCTGCCGCACCGAAACCTTCCCAGTAGCCCGTAACGGTTACCGACCCGGTCTTTTCGCCGACCTTGTCTTTTTCAATGACCTTGCCCGGGCAATAATCCTTATATTTGCCGCTGTTTATAACGTAGGTATAATTCATTGACGGAGCCGTTTCCGGGGCTGCGGTGGTGGTTTCGGCGGCTGTAGCGGCCTGCGCATTTACGGAGTCAATCTGTGATGTCTTTTTCTCGGCGAGGGCCGAGGTTGAGGTGACATTCTTTTTTTCGGTTTTATCGTTCTTTTGCGCTTTTGTGCTTTTTTCCGTTTTGTCCTTTTTACCGGCACCCGCTGCTTTTGATGCAGCCGGTTTTGTTTCTTGCCCGTTTTCATCCGTGACCGGTTCAAGCGCGTCAAATATGTCCCCGCCGGGGTTCTGAGTTTCGGGAACGGTCGTTTCATCTGAAGCCGATGCCGCGCCATCTTCCGTCTCAGATACCGGTCCGGTCAAAGCGGCCTGAACAGTTTCGGTATTATCCGCCTCATAGGGCAGAGGGCTTCTCTGCATCGCTTTTATGGCAAAGCCCGCGCCCGTAACCACGGCAACGGCGGCGGCCGCGGCGATGACCGTCCTGACAGGGCTTGTCCTGGCCTTGGCGATTATCCCCGAGGGCTCAAACACGCCCGCCTTTTTTTCGACCTCTTCCCATCCGTCCGGCACGGCGGAATACGCTTTATCCCTGAGCTCTTTTTCAAATTTACTCTTCATCGTTTTCGCCTCCCGTATATAACTTACGGAGCTTCTTTACGGCGTTGCTGTAAGTCCAGAACACCGTCCCCTTCGGGATTCCGAGCTCCTTTGAGACCTGTGTGAGAGTCATATCGCCGAAAAGCCTCAGCGTAACAATATCACGCTCTCTTTCGCTGAGACTGTTGAGCAGATTCGTAACCGAGATTCCGATATCGGACTGAACGGTGAAATCTCTCCTGTCAGCGACGTCTTCAACATCCTGAACGGGGATGGCGGCCGCGCGTCTTTTGGCGACATCCGCCGCCCTGTTTTTCGCTATGGTAAAAAGCCACGCCTTGCCTTTTTCTTCCGCTCGGTAGGAAGACGAACTGCGCATAACGGAAACAAATGTATCCTGCATTACATCCTCCGCGGCAACCGGGTCGCCGATAAGATGCAGGGCATAAAAATACACGGGCTTGCTCATATTCTTATAGAGTTCCTCAAGAGCAGCCATATCCCCGAGGGCAATTCTTTTCATCAATCTGTCTATGTCGTGATTTGTCATTCTCTCACCTCCTCCGTTATATATAACGCCGGGAATTCAAAAAGTATTGGGTTTTTTAAAAAAAAATAACGGCTCCGCGACGGGAGCCGATGTTATCAGTCTGCGGCGGCGGTTATCCCCGCCTGAGCAAGAGACACAAAAAAGTCGTGAGTATCTGCCGACGCGGTCTCTTTATCCACATCGTAACTCTCCGCAATCTTATCTGCGATTTCGTTCTCATCCGAGCAGGAGGGAATGCAGTCAAATATAAATCCGCCGAGCTCGTTGAGAGTTATTATTCCGTCAAAGACCATAGCCGCGCGCCCGATAGGGACGAGAAACTGCTCGCCCGCAACCTCGCGTTTGACAAATTCATAATTAAGTTTCATAGATTCACCGTCATTTCGCTGTGCTGTATTTATTATACTCTCCGGGAATGCTTTTTGCAATAGCGCAGATGAATTCCGGGGGCTCATCATAACCGCCTGTCTCGCAGTATTGCGAGGCGGCGCAGAGGATACAGATATGCCTGTAGGAGCATCCGGTGCATTTCTCCGGCATCCTGACATTGCGGGCTTCTTCGCTGACGGATTTCCAGCATTCTTCAAAACTTCGCCCGATGACGTTATTACCCTCGCGCGCAGGAATCATTCCGCAGAAGCTCATATTGCCCCGCCAGTCAATCCACGCGCTTGATGAGCCCGCGCGGCATCTGATTCTGCCGTATTCCGAATCCTCAACAGGGCAGTCGTTATCGTCCCCGGCCGCAATGCCCGCGTTGATTCTGCGGGTGCGCTCTGCAAAATCCTCCTCGCAGAGGAAGTGCCTGTCAATCGCCGCCTTGACTGCGGCGGTCTCGCGCGGGCCGAGCCTTTCGGGGTGCATACCGAGCCTTGCGCTCGGGAACATATATCCTGTTGCCTTGAACGCGACGCCGTGCTCATCGCAGAATTCCATCATATTCTCAAGGTCGTGAACATTAAGACGGGTTATGGACGAATTTATCTTGACCGGAATCGACCTTTCGCGCATTTTAAGGATATTCTCCTTTATCTTTGTGAAAGCGGGAACCCCGCAGAAGGATGAATAAAGCTCATCGCCCGTACCGTAAAGGGAAACATTGACTCTGTGCGGAGGAAAACGCGTGAATAAACCGAGCGTCTCGTCGTTCAGAAGCGAAAGATTGGTGTTGAGCGATATGATAAAGCCCATCTGAGCTATCGCCTCATAGATTTCGGCGAAATCCCTGCGGATGAGCGGCTCGCCTCCCGTTATGAGCACAAAGACCGTGCCCGCCTCCTTCGCGCTGCGGGCTATGGATATCCACTGAGCGGCCGTCAGCTCCTCCCGGGCGTTCTTTTGGCAGTCCGCATTATGAATATAACACATGCTGCAGGCAAAATTACACCTTGAGGTCAGCTCAAACGTGATATTCAGAGGTATTCTTTCTTTCGCCGCCTTAAAATTCAGATATTTGACTATCTTCGGCTCGGCGGAGTCTCTCAGGTTTCCCATAATACATCCTCAAGCGCCTGAACCGCCGACGGGTCAGGCAGACATTTCATTGAATAAACAGGTGCCGTACGGCAGATTTTTTCCGCGAATTCACAGGCGGAGAGATTCTGATAATGCTCGCGGCTCAGCTGCGAGACTATCCCCGTGAGGGCCTGTATTCCGCTGACTCTTTCAATTATGTTTTCGCTGCCCTTGCCGAGCAGAATCAGTGCTCTGACAGGCGCGGTCCTGTTCAGAGCCGTTTTTGACGAGCCGCAGTAGGGAGTGCCGCAGGCCATAAGCCTGTCCCCTTCAAATTTAAGAAGAGAGCGGTCGCCGTTTATTATTTCGGCGTTTTTTTCTTTTTGCCAGAGCGAGGCCTGTGTGGATTTACCCCCGCCCTTGTCCGAGATAAAAAGAACCGCCTCGCCGCGATGGATTATATAAGAGCTGTGGCAGAGAAAAATGCCCCTTGCGGCGAGAAGCTCGGGAATATTCAAGGCGTTGAAAACCATAGAATCCCAGAGACCGCCATCAAAATCGATAAAGAGATCGATATAATCATCTTTGATAATCCTGCAGGAATAGTCAACGAATCCGTCCGGGGTGTAATAGGAGGAATATAACCTCTCTTCGTCTCCGGCGCGGTAAAACTCGCGCGCGTAGCCCGCCGGGACTGCTTCGCCGCTTTTTACGGGAAGGGGCGAAAAAGTGATTCTGACCGTAATATCAGCCTGACAGGCGCGGGTATGGAATTCTTCATACATCTTACTGTCTCTGATTTCTTCCGCGCTGTCAATACGGATTATTAGGCCTGCGAGAGAATAGTATTTACTCCTCATAAGTTACAAACAACACTTTGCCGAGATGGGACGAGCTCTTCTGCTTGATTTCATCCTTGCCGAAGGCGTTGAATGAAAAGCGGTAGGTGATACCGCCGAGAAGGCCGTCATCGCCGGCGCCTTTATAGTAGATATAAGTCTTGCCTTTGAGTTCTTTGCCCGAAATATTGCGGATGGTGGCGCTGGGACCGGTCTGATAGACTTTAAAAAGGTCCTCGCGCATTGTCGGCTGCGAAGCGTATTCCCCTTTGAGAGAGCATTCGCCTGTAACGACTCCGGTTTCTTTGCCGAGCGCCTTTTTATCCGCGCTGAGCACGGTAACCTCAGTACCCGGGAGAAGTCCGCTCGCCTTGAAGAAATATTCTTCATCCGCAGTTTTGAGAGTGAATTCCAGATATTCATAGCTCTTTTCGCCCTTATTGCTCAGGCGTACGGCGGCGATTCCGGAGACCTCGTCGCCGGAGCCGTCCTCAACATATTCGCCCGAATAAGCAAAAATGTCAGAGACGGTCAGACCGTCGGCGATATAGAGAGCTTCGGGCTCTTCCGTTTCCGACGCGACGGATTCCGCGGTCTGCGAAGTTTCGCCGGAGACCGGAGAAGCCTCTTCTCCGCCGGATTTCCTGTTGCCGAAAAGAACCGCTGCCGTTACCGCACCCGCGATGAGCACGGCGGCAATAACGGCGATAATTATCTTCTTTTTTACATTCATTGCCGTAACCTCGGATTCTCTTTTACAATATCCGCCTGCCTCTCGGCAGGCGGATTTGAATATTTGCGTTTTATGAACTGTAGATATTGTAGTCGGCGAGGGGGACGGTATAGCAGAAGTCATCCGGATTGCCCTGAATTTCACATGAGGCGTTTTC
>CACZTQ010000210.1 GCA_902784155.1 Oscillospiraceae bacterium | reverse complement strand
TGAGAAAACCCGAAGAACTGCCCGAAGGACAGGAGAGTATAACCTTTGTCAAGGCCTCTTATAAATCGGCCGCGGGACTTATTAAGTCAGAGTGGAGCACGGAGAACGGACTGAACTATAAATGCTCCGTCCCCAAAAAGAGCTCGGCGGTCCTGATACTTCCCGCTGCAGGCAAAAAGATTATAATGAACGGCAAAGCACTGTCAAAAAAGCAATACACTCTTGAGGATGATAAATTCGTTATTGAACTTGCTCCCGGCAACTATGAATTCCTGATAAAATAATAAACAAAAAGTATCAACAACGCATATAAATATTTGACAAATATATATAAATATGCTATTATCATTCTGAGCAAAAGCTCATATTATTATGAGGGAGGCATAACCATGGGTAAATTTGTAGTAAAAGAAGTAAAGACCGGTTTTAAATTCAACCTTAAAGCGGGCAACGGAGAAATCATTGCCACAAGCGAAGTTTATTCCTCCGAAAAAACCTGCCTTAACGGAATCGAGAGCGTTCGCAAAAACTGCGCGAGCGAAATCGAAGATCAGACCGTAGAGGGATTTGTGGTTCTCAAGCATCCCAAATATGAGGTCTATACCGACAAGAAGGGCGAAATAAGATTCCGCCTGAAGGCAAGAAACGGCGAAATCATTGCGACCGGCGAAGGTTATAAGACAAAGAAGAGCTGCCTCAACGGTATAGCGAGCATCAAAAAGAATGCTCCCGAATCACCCATCGTAAAAGAATAATCCGTTTTCAGGAAGGGGCTTTGCCTTTGCAAAGCCCTTTTTTTATCGTATAGTAATTATTTTATTCAGCGAAGGTAATTGAAATGATAAATAACAAAACGATAGTTCTCACCGGCGCTTCAAGCGGAATCGGCCTTGAAGTGCTTAAACTTATCAGCGCCGAAAAATCAAATAAAATCCTTGCCGTATCACGTCACGCGGAAGAGAAGCTCGGCGGATTCGCCGATAATGTAATCCCCTTTGATTGCGATGTCAGCTCAAGGGAAGGCGTTGACTCGATTTTCAAAAAAGCGGACGAGGTTTTTGAAGGCAGAAAAATAGATTTATTCTATGCGAATGCCGGATTCCCGTATTATGAGGAATTCAATTATACAAACTGGGAAAGAATACTCGAAATATTCGAAACCAACACAATTTCCCCGATATATACATACGCAAAATATCTTCATCATCTCGACGGAAGAGAAGGCCATCTCGCTTATACCGTTTCGGCAATCGGGCAGATGGCTATGCCCGGCTACGCCCTCTATTCGGCTACCAAATTCGCTCTTCACGGATTTCAGCAGGCAATAAGGCTCGAGAAACCGAATTCGATGAAGCTCACCTGCCTTTATCCGGTTGCGACTGACACCAATTTCTTCAAAGTGGCGGCTCCTATTGAATTCAGAAAGCCGTTCCCCGTACAGAAGCCCGAAGTTGTGGCCCGCAAAATGGTGGCAGGCCTTGAGAATGAGAAAAAGTCCGTATCGCCCAGCCCTCTTTTTGCGCTGTCAAAAGTCCTTATGACTCTGGCCCCTCCCGTCAGGACCATTTACTGGAAGCTTGAAACTGCAAAGCTTGAAAAATTCAAAGAAGAAATCAAAAAGCTAAAAGGAATCATCAGATGAGTTATAAAATGCTGTTTTCCCCGATTAAAATCGGAAACCTTGAAATCAAAAACCGTATAGTTATGACGGCTGCGGAGTTCAGCCTCGGTCAGATAGACGGCACTCCCACCGAGCGTATGATGGATTATTATGAGGAGAGAGCTAAGGGCGAGGTCGGCCTTATTATACCCGGTATCTGCAGGGTAAACGATATGGGAGCCGCCTCAACTTTCACTCAGCTATCGATGAGCAGCGACCGTCATATTGAGCCTATGAGAGAGATGGTCAGAAGGATTCACTCTCACGGGGCGAAGCTCTGCATACAGCTTCATCATCCGGGCAGACAGGGTTACGCGAGCTCGACAAATTCCCTGCCGCTGATTACTCCTCTTGTCAAGGCCTTCCCTGCCCTGCCGGGTCTGCTTTTTAAAACCACTCCCCTTTTGCTCGGGCTCGAGCAGAAAAAAATCTGTTTCTCAATGCAGGCACCCTCAGCCTGCGAGCTTTCCGCTCACGGCGCGACGAGGATTCACGCCATGAGCAAAAGAGAGATAAAGTCTCTTATCAATGATTTTATCGAAGCGGCGGTCAGATGTAAAAAAGCGGGCGTTGACGCGGTTGAGCTTCATTCAACTCACGGATACATTCTGCATCAGTTCCTCAGCCCGAATACCAACAAGAGGACCGACGAATACGGCGGCAGCTTTGAAAACCGTCTGAGATTCATATCTGAGATTATTACCGGAATCAAAGAAAAATGCGGCAGCGACTATCCTCTTATAGTCCGTCTGACAATAGATGAGATGTATGACAGAATCGGCAAACCCGGCAAAGGCTACGGTATCGACGAGGGCGTCAGAATCGCGAAAGAAATCGAAAAACTCGGCGCGGATGCGATAGATGTCTCCTGCGCCTGTTACGACACTTATAATTACTGGCTCGAGCCGACATCGTTTGAGCCGGGCTGGAGAGCTTATCTGGCAAAGGCCGTAAAGGAAGCCGTTTCCATACCCGTCATAGCCGCCAACTTCATCCGCTCTCCCGAGCAGGCCGAAAGGCAGCTTGAAGAGGGTTATCAGGATATGGTCGGCTCCGCGAGAAGCTTTATCTGCGACCCTCATCTTGCTCTCAAGGCTAAAGAAGGGCGCCCGGGTGAAATCCGCAGATGTATCGGATGCCTTCACTGTATAGATTCGTTCATAAGAAACGCGGGCGTAGGAAAACCCGGCGAGTGCGCGCTGAATCCCGGAGTCGGCAACGAAAAAGAATATATGAATCCCGTAAAAGACGGTGAAGGGAAAACCGTTGCCGTTATAGGCGCCGGCCCCGCGGGACTTACAGCTGCAGTTACTCTTGCGCGCAGAGGCTTCTCCGTAACGGTGTTAGAGAAAAATGACCGACCCGGAGGGCAGGTTATCGCCGCTTCGTCCGGCCATCTCAAAGAGAAACTGTACTGGTGCATTGAAGATCTTATGACCGAAGCCGCTTCGCTCGGAATCGGATTCAGATTCGGAACCGGAGCCGACGAAAAATCTGTCAGGGAGCTTAACCCGTACGCAATTATTCTCGCGACCGGGGCGAAGCCCGTTATCCCCCGCTCTGTCAAAGGTACGGACAGGGATAATGTCTGCACCGCGCCCGATATTCTGCTGGGAAAGGTTGAGCTTAAAAACAAAAAGGTCGCTGTTATCGGAAGCGGTCTTACCGGTCTTGAAACTGCCGAATTTCTTGCTCTCGCCGGCAATGAAGTCCTTATCATTGAGGCGGCGGATACCGTCGCTCCGAACGCGTGGTTCCAGCACGTTGACGATTCTCTTTCGCGCCTTGAGCCTCTCGGAGTAAAGATAATGACCTCTACCGCCCTGAGCTCAATCGGCGAAAGCAGTATCGAAGTCATAAAATCCGGCGTTAAAGAAAACATTGACTGCGACAATGTCGTGATGGCAGTCGGAGTCAGGGGCGACAGGTCCCTTCTCGATGATATGCAGAATATTACGGTGAACACGTTTGCCGTTGGTGACGCGGGCTGCGGCGGAAGTATCGGCAAGGCAAATCTTGACGCATATAAGACAGCGATGAGCATTAAATGATGAATATATTCAGAGTAATAATCCTGATAATATCAATACTGCTGATACTGCTTGATATCGGTCCGTTTTTCAGATCCGGAGAAATAAATATCGGGCTGGTTTCGGCTGTTGCTGCGGGCGTTGTACTGCTTATATACTTCGTTTTCTTTAACCGAATAAACGAGGTTATACGTAAAATATGGACTTTCACCGCGGGCAAAGTCATGCTGAGCGCTATGGCTCTTCTTCTTTGCGTATTCATTGTTTCTTTTGGTGCCGCCTTTTTCAATATCGTCAGATACAGCTGCGAATCACAGCATAAAACAGAGTACATTATTGTTCCCGGCTGCAAGGTAAACGGTACAAGCCCCGGAAGATTCATGAACGCGAGACTTAACGCGGCTTACAGATATCTCCGCGATAATCCCGGCTCAAAAGCCATTCTGTCGGGAGGCCAGGGAGACGGCGAGGATATTCCCGAGGGCAGATGTATGTATAATGAGCTGACAAAAAGAGGTATCGACCCGGGGAGACTGATTACGGAAGAGAAATCCACCTCAACCCGCGAAAACTTTGAAGAATCATTGAAAATCCTGTCTTCGGAAGGGATTGAAATATCGGAAATAACCGTAGTTTCAAATGATTTTCACGAATACAGAGCAATCAGGCTCGCAGGCGAGTTCGGTTTGAAAGCTTATTCATTTCCAGCGAGGACTCCGTGGAACGGTTATCTTCCGTTTGCGGTGAGAGAAGTGCTCGCGGTATGGTATCAGGTTTATCTCGGCAGAAACAATCTGAAAAACTGATGAGGTTGAATTATGAAAATTCTTGTTGCGGGAGCCGGTCACGGAGGACTTGCGGCCGCCGCGCTTCTTGCCGGAGCCGGAAACAGCGTGACTGTTTATGAAAAGAAATCGCGAAGCGAATTGGGATACGACTGGGAAGACAGATTCACGTTTTCGCTTATTGAAGAGCTGACGGGCGAAAGAATCCCCGATGATTCGTGGAGATTCAGGGGTGATTGCGCCTTTGTCAGCCCGTCTTACGGCAGCTCTGTCGTTATCAGATACAGTGATGAAAACAGACAGAGGATAATGCAGAGAAAGCCTCTGATTGAAATGCTGCTCTCTTTTGCTCAGAAGAAGGGCGCGGAGCTTATTTTTGACAGCCCCGTATCGGTGATATGCGACGAGAGCGGAGTCAAAGGTCTTCATACTCCGCACGGTGATGTTTTCGCGGACCTTGTAATAGACGCTTCGGGCGTATTTTCGCTTCTTCGCTCCTCACTGCCCGATAAATTTCTTATTGAAAAGAAGCCGTCAACGGGCGAGGTTTTTTATGTTCAGCGCGCTTATTTAAGTAAATCCGGAGAAGAGACTACGGATGTTCCCTTTGAGGTATATCTCTGTCACGACAGGGAGCCCGGTCTCTCCTGGTGCTGTATCAATGATGACAGCGTTGATATTCTAATAGGAAGAATCAACCCCGTCAGCAGAGAAAAATTCGAATCGTGCGCCGGGAATTTCAGAAAGAAACATCCCTGTATCGGAAACGAATATGTAACAGAACTTTCTCAGGGCACAATCCCCGTGCGCAGACCGCTTCCCGTTATGATTGCCCCAGGATACGCCGCCGTCGGAGATTCGGCCTTTATGACAACTCCGATGAACGGTATGGGAATCGATCTTTCGCTCTGTGCGGGTAAGATCCTTGCGGAAGAAATCATATCGCGCAACAGCTGCAATACCGGAGCGCTCTGGAATTATAATGTAAAATTTATTAAAGAATACGGCGCTCCGACATCAAGAAACGAGGGTCTAAAAAACGCGCTTCTTAAAATGGCTGATTCCGGTGTTGATTTTCTTTTTGACAACGGTATTATTCAGTCATCCGATCTGTCGGGAGCCGGCGCCGATACGCGTCTTTCAACTCTTATGGGTAAGTTCATAAGAGGTATGAGAAACCCGGCTTATTTCTTCTCGCTTCTGTCCGGTCTTTCATCGGGTACGGCTCTCAAAAAGGCGCTGTTAAATATTCCCGGGGAATATGATTTGAAGCAGATTGAAAAATGGCTCGTGACCGTGAAAAAAGCAGCCGATAAATCCCGCTTATAAAATGATTTTAAACATACTCCGTACGCCGTACAGCG
>CACZTQ010000209.1 GCA_902784155.1 Oscillospiraceae bacterium | reverse complement strand
GGCGCTTGTAGCAAACGGCTGCATAGCGGTCTCGGAGGGCGCAAATATGCCCACCACGGCAGAAGCGGTGGATTACCTTCAGCAAAACGGAGTGCTTCTTGCTCCGGCAAAAGCCGCCAACGCGGGAGGCGTCGCGACTTCGGCGCTCGAAATGTCACAGAACTCCGAGAGACTCAACTGGACCTTTGAAGAGGTTGACGCCAAGCTCAAGGATATTATGATAAATATCTTCCACAATATGTCGGATGCCGCCGAGAAATACGGCATGAGCAAGAATTATGTCGCCGGCGCAAATATTGCCGGATTTGAAAAAGTGCTCAAAGCCATGGTAGAGCAGGGCGTTTGCTGACAGACATCTTCTCTGTTTACTCATACACACTTCGAAAACCCGCAGGATTCAATTCTGCGGGTTTTCCCCGAAAGGGTGAAACCATGATTACGGATGAAAACAGAAAACTGGTTTTTGAGGACGGCACGGAGTTTTACGGCTGTTCCTTCGGAGCCGGGAGCGAAAAAATACTCGAACTTGTATTCAACACTTCCCCCGTCGGTTATCAGGAAATTCTCAGCGACCCGTCATATACCGATCAGGCTGTCTGTATGACTTACCCGCTTATCGGCAATTACGGCATGGCGCTCGACGACTATGAAACCGACAGGCCTACAATCGGCGCCCTGATAGTCAGGGAGTATAATGACGAGCCGTCAAACTTCCGCAGCGCCGATACTCTCGGGAATGTGATGAAAAAATATGATATAGCGGGGATAAGCGGCGTTGACACGCGCGCTGTCACCCGCAGAATCCGCGACAGGGGCAGCTGCAAGGTGCTGATAACGGATATTGAAACGCCGGCGGATGTATGCGCCGCAAAGCTCAATGGCACGGTTCTGCCGAGGGATGCCGTCTGCAGAGTATCTCACAGCGGAATAAGAGAGTTTGAGGCGGCGAATCACAGGCTTCATATCGCCGCTTTTGACTGCGGGATAAAACAGAATATAATCCGCTCTCTCAACAGTCTCGGCTGCAGCGTCACCTGTGTTCCGTGGAATACGGGAGAGGATGAAATCAGAAGCATCAATCCCGACGGAGTATTCATCTCAAACGGGCCGGGAGACCCGGAGGATGTGGGTGAGCTCATTGCTTCGGTAAAAAAGCTTATCGGCAATTATCCCGTTTTCGGAATCTGCCTCGGCCATCAGGTGCTCTCTCTTGCCTGCGGAGCAAAAACATATAAGCTGAAATTCGGCCACCGCGGCGGCAATCACCCGGTAAAGAATCTCATAACGGGCAGAACCGAAATAACATCCCAGAATCACTCCTACGCCGTTGACGCGCGCAGCCTTGAAAAGACTCCTCTTACCGTCACTCATATAAACCTTCTTGACGATACCGTAGAGGGCGTTATGTGCGAGGGCGAAAGGATGTTCAGCGTACAGTATCATCCCGAGAGCGCGCCCGGACCGCAGGACAGCGGATATCTTTTCGGCAGTTTTATAAATATGATTGAAGGCGGCGGAATATATGCCCAAAAGAACTGATATAAAAAGGATACTTGTAATCGGCTCCGGCCCCATTGTCATCGGTCAGGCGGCGGAATTCGATTACGCCAGCACTCAGGCCTGCCTCGCCCTGCGCGAAGAGGGCTATGAGGTTATTCTGTGCAATTCCAACCCCGCCACCATAATGACCGACTCCGTTATCGCCGACAGAATCTATATGGAGCCGCTCACAGCCGAATTCGTCGCGAGAATAATCAGAAAAGAGAGGCCCGACGCCCTGCTCCCCGGCATCGGCGGACAGACAGGGCTCAACCTTGCCGTTGAGCTTGAGAAGGAAGGGGTCCTCGCCGAATGCGGGACCGAGCTGCTCGGCACAAAAAGCAAAAGCATAGAAAAGGCCGAGGACAGGGAGCTTTTCAAAGAGCTCTGTATGGAAATCGGCGAGCCGGTAATACCCTCAAAAATCACCTACAGCGAGCAGGAGGCCGTCCGCGCGGCGGAAGAAATCGGCTACCCCGTAGTGCTCCGCCCCGCTTTTACCCTGGGCGGCACGGGCGGCGGATTTGCGGATAACGAAAAAGAGCTCCGTGAAATCGCAAAAAACGCCTTCAAGCTCTCCCCCGTGCATCAGGTGCTCATTGAGAAAAGTGTTAAAGGCTTCAAAGAGATAGAGTATGAGGTCATAAGGGATTCGGCGGATACGGCAATCACCGTCTGCAATATGGAAAACCTTGACCCGGTCGGCATTCACACGGGCGATTCCATAGTGGTCTGCCCTTCGCAGACTCTCACAAACAAGGAATATCACATGCTCAGGGACAGCGCCCTCAAAATAATCCGCGCCCTCGAGATAGAGGGCGGGTGCAATGTTCAGTTTGCGCTTGACCCCGATTCCTTCAGATATTATCTTATCGAGGTAAATCCCAGAGTTTCGCGGTCATCCGCCCTCGCCTCAAAGGCCAGCGGATACCCGATAGCGAGAGTTTCGGCAAAAATCAGCGTGGGCTTGCGTCTTGACGAGATTCACCTTGCAAACACGCTCGCCTCATTCGAGCCCGCTCTCGACTATGTGGTAACCAAAATGCCGAGATTTCCCTTTGATAAATTCACATCCGCCGACAACAGCCTGAGCACTCAGATGAAGGCGACGGGCGAAACGATGAGCATCGGCAGGACCTTTGAAGAGAGCCTGCTCAAGGCCGTGCGCTCGCTTGAAACGGGCACATATCATCTGCATCTGCCGAAGTTTGACGGGCAGAGCAGCGAAGACCTGCTCGACTATATCAGAACCGGGACGGATGACAGAATTTACGCAATAGCGGAGCTTCTCAGAAGGGGTACCGCCCCGGAGGAGATAACAAGGGTAACCCGGATAGATATGTTTTTCCTCACAAAAATCCGGAAAATCACCGAGCAGGAAAAACGGCTTGAAGAGAATAAAAACGAAAAAGAACTTTACCGCGCGAAAAGGATGGGTTTCTCCGACAGAGAGATTGCCCGTATATGGGGAATGACCGAGGCGGAAATCAGGGCGGAGAGGAAGAAGCGGGGAATAATCCCCGTTTACAAGATGATTGACACCTGCGCCTCGGAGTTTGAGAGCTATGTGCCTTATTTCTATTCAACATACGAATACGAAAACGAGTCTCTCGATTCGGGCAGGGAAAAGATAATAGTCCTCGGCTCCGGTCCCATAAGAATAGGCCAGGGTATCGAATTCGACTATTCCACCGTTCACGCGGTCAAAACAATCAAGGAAAACGGCTACGACGCGATTATCATCAACAACAACCCCGAAACGGTTTCCACCGATTACACCACCTCGGACAAGCTCTATTTTGAGCCCCTTACGGTTGAGGAAACGCTCAATATCATTGAGTTTGAAAAACCGGCCGGAGTAATCGTCACTCTCGGCGGGCAGACCGCCATCAACCTCGCGCAGCCCCTTTCGGATTACGGGGTGAAAATACTCGGCACCGACTGTGAGGCCATCGACAAGGCGGAGAACAGGGATTCGTTTGATAAACTCCTCACGGAGCTTGACATCCCGCGCCCGAGGGGAACCGCCGTAACGAATATTGAGGACGGCGTAAAAGCCGCCGCCGAAATCGGATACCCCGTACTGGTGCGCCCCTCGTTTGTCCTCGGCGGCAGGGCGATGCAGATAGTTTCAAAAGAAAAGGATTTAAGGCATTATCTTGAGACCGCCGTTCACATTGACGAGGATAAGCCCGTGCTTGTGGATAAATACATAAGAGGCAAAGAGCTTGAGGTTGACGCAGTCTGCGACGGCAGGGATGTATTCATACCCGGCATAATGGAGCTCGTCGAAAGGACTGGCGTTCACTCGGGCGATTCAATCAGCGTTTATCCCCCCTACAGCATTTCGCAAAAAGTCAGGGATACCATTATTGATTATACAAGGCGTCTCGGAAAAGGCATAGGCATAGTCGGGCTCTTCAATATTCAGTTCATTGTTGATAAGGATGACAACGTCTGGATTATCGAGGTAAATCCCCGCTCATCGAGGACCGTGCCCTTCCTCTCAAAAGCCACAGGCAGACAGATTGCGGATATCGCCCTGCTTGTGATGATGGGCAAATCCCTCAGGGAGCAGGGCCTCAGCTCCGAATACTCTGAAAAATCCGCAAAATACTATGTGAAAGTGCCCGCCTTCTCCTTCTCAAAGCTTCACGGTATGGATTCATACCTCTCGCCCGAAATGAAATCGACCGGCGAGGCAATCGGCTTTGATGAAAAAATCCACAGGGCGATGTATAAAGCCTTCCTCTCATCGGGAATCAGGCTTCTCAATCACGGCACGGTCATAGTTTCTCTCGCGGATGAGGATAAGATTGAGGGCATACCGCTTGTAAGAAGATTTTACGATATGGGCTTCAGCATAGAGGCAACCTCCCTCACCGCCGAATATCTTAAAAAAGCGGGTATTCACACAAGGGTGAGAAAGAAGCTCAGCGAGGGCAGCACGGAGATACTCGAAGCGATAAGAAGCGGAAACGTAAGCTATGTAATAAATACAAGAGCTGTGCTTTCGGGCGTTCACTATGAGGACGGCGAAGCTATCAGAAGCACCGCGATAGAAAACGGGATAACGATGTTCACATCTCTCGATACCGTCCGCGTTTTTCTCGATGTGCTTGAGGAGCTCACCTTCACGGTCGAGCCGATAGACTTCGCACGGGAGTAAGGTGTGATTATGGAAAAGATTCTTGTGCTTGATTTCGGCGGTCAGTATAATCAGCTTATAGCGCGGCGCGTTCGCGAAATAAACGTTTACGCCGAGATTATCCCCTATAATAAAATATCCGCCGGGGAAATTAAGGCGGCGGGCTATAAGGGAATCATCTTCACCGGAGGTCCGAACAGCGTCTATGATGAGAATTCCCCGCACTGTCAGTCCGATATACTTGAGACCGGCATTCCCGTGCTCGGTATCTGCTACGGCTGTCAGCTCATAGCGTATCTCGGCGGCGGCGAAATATGCTCCGCCGGAGAAATAAGCGAATACGGCAAAACCGCTCTCACGGTAAGAAGCAGCCCGCTGTTTGAAGGAGTGCCCGGAAAAAGCGTCTGCTGGATGAGCCACACCGATTATGTGAAAACTCCCCCTGCGGGGTATGAAACAATCGCCTTTACGGATAACTGCCCCTGTGCCGCTCTCTGCAACAGCTCAAAAAATATTTACGGCGTTCAGTTTCACCCGGAGGTAACCCACACCGAATACGGCAAAAAGATAACCGAAAACTTCGTTAAGAATATCTGTAAATGCTCCGGTGACTGGACGACGGATGATTTCATAGAATCCTCCGTAAAAAGATACAGGGAGGAGCTCGGCGGCAAAAAGGTGCTCTGCGCTCTTTCGGGCGGCGTGGATTCATCGGTTGCCGCGGTGCTTATGCACAAGGCGGTCGGCGATAATCTTATCTGTGTATTTGTCGATCACGGTCTTCTCAGAAAAGACGAGGGCAATACGGTCGAGCGGGTAATGAAAGAAAAAATGGGGCTGAACATCATCCGTATAAACGCCCGGGAAAGATTCCTCACGGCACTTGCGGGGGTTACGCAGCCCGAAGAGAAGAGAAAGATAATCGGCAGGGAATTCATCCGCGTGTTTGAGGATGTCGCCAAAGAAATCGGAAAGGTTGACGTGCTTGTGCAGGGCACGATTTACCCCGACGTTATTGAGAGCGGCAAGGGCGACGCGGCGGTTATAAAGAGCCACCACAATGTGGGCGGTCTGCCTGATGTAATGGAGTTTGAGACAATCGCGGAGCCGCTCAGGAATCTCTTCAAGGATGAGGTCAGAGCCGCCGGCAGAAAGCTCGGAATACCCGAAGAGCTGATAAGCCGTCAGCCCTTCCCGGGCCCCGGGCTCGCAATAAGGATAATCGGCGAAATAACAGAAGAAAAGCTTGATATCCTCAGGGAATCCGACGCGATTTTCAGGCAGGAAATTGCGCGGGCTGGCCTCGGCGGAGAAATCAACCAGTATTTCACCGTGCTCACAAACTGCCGCACGGTCGGCGTTATGGGGGATGCCGGCACCTACGGCTACACCCTCGCCTTAAGGGCTGTAACTACCGATGATTTTATGACAGCGGATTTTGCGAGAATCCCCTTTGAAGTGCTCGCGAAAGCCTCAAACAGGATTACGAACGAGGTCAGGTCAATCGGAAGGGTGGTTTATGATATTACGGCAAAACCGCCCGCAACGGTTGAATGGGAATAATCTTTACTGAATTGTGCACAAAAACAATTCATTAAGGGAATGAGAATTAACATATATTCCGATTTTTCGGATGCTGCCAAAAATCAATTGACAGCAAAAGAATCGCGGAGTAAAATACATACATAAGGCAAAGGCGTCTTTGAGTTCCGGCTCATTGACGCCTTTTTTGTTTTGGTTTACAGAAAGCAACGGCGCTTTCCCTTCGGGGGAAGCGCCCGCTTTGTTTTTAAGGGGGCTGATACAATGGATAACAACATTATCCGCGGCAACATTATGACACCGGGCCGCCCGTATGAGGGAGCGGCAGATAAATCCCGGCGGAAACATTGACTTATCAATAATAATTACGGAGGAAATAATTATGAGTAAAATCACAAAAGAAGAAATTCTGAAGAGCGCAAAGGAAAACAACGTTGAATTCATCCGCCTGCAGTTTACGGATTTATTCGGCATTATGAAAAACATTGCGGTTACCGTTTCACAGCTTGAAAAAGCGCTTGATAACGACTGTATGTTTGACGGCTCGTCAATTGACGGCTTCGCGAGAATTGACGAGAGCGATATGTATCTTCATCCCGACCTTGATTCCTGGGCTATAGTCCCCTGGAGAAAGCATAATGAGATTCAGACAGGCCGCCTCATCTGCTCTGCCTATAAGGCGGATAACAAAACTCCTTTTGACGGCGACCCGAGAAACATATTCAAGAGAGTGATAGACGAGGCGGCGGCGGAAGGCTACGGCTTCAATGTCGGCCCCGAGTGCGAGTTTTTCCTTTTCAAACTCGATGAGAGCGGAAAGCCGACCATGCAGACGGGCGACGAGGCGGGCTATTTTGATCTTAACCCCATCGATCACGGCGAAAACTGCCGCAGGGATATCTGCCTGGCGCTTGAAAAAATGGGCTACATCATCGAGGCGTCTCATCACGAGGTTGCCGAAGGTCAGCACGAAATCGACTTCCAGTTCGGCGACGGTCTGACGACAGCCGACAGGGTTATGACCTTCAAACACGTTGTTAAAACCTACGCCACAAAGCACGGCCTTCACGCGACGTTTATGCCGAAACCGATTTACGGAATCAACGGCAGCGGTATGCATACGAATATGAGCCTCTACGATATCAAGACAGGCAAAAACTTATTTGACGATCCCGACGGAGAGCTCGGTCTTTCAAAAGAGGCGTATTCGTTCATCGCGGGCATTATGGATCACATCAAGGGCATGGCGGTATTCTCAAACCCGACTGTCAACTCCTACAAACGCCTTGTTCCCGGCTATGAAGCTCCGAGCTATCTGGTATGGAGCACCTCAAACCGCTCCTGTCTTGTCAGAATTCCCGCCGCAAGAGGCAAGGGAACGAGAGTCGAGCTTCGCTGCCCCGACCCGACCTGCAACCCCTATCTTGAAATGGCGCTCTGTCTCGCGGCGGGCCTTGACGGCATTAAGAGAGGCCTTGTTCCCAAACCCGCTTATGATAAGAACGTTTTTGTCCTCTCCGAGGAAGAGCTCGCGAAAGAGGGCATCGAATGCCTTCCCGGCACTCTTGAGCAGGCCATAGCGGAAGCGGAAAAAGACCCGTTTATCAAAAAGGTTATCGGCGAGCAGGCATTTGATAACTATATCAAGGGCAAAAAGGCCGAGTGGGATGATTACAGGACCAAGGTAAGTCAGTGGGAAATCGAAAAATATATGATCAATTATTGATTCCCCCGGTTAAAGAAGAACACCCCCGTACATTTTTCCTCATAAAGGGAATGCCCTTTGAGTTTCCGGAGGGCATTCCCGACACTTTAAGCGCGCGGCGGCTTTACTGTGCATCCGCCGCATATTAAGGAAAGAGAATTATATATTATGACTGATTCTATTTTTACCGCCGTTACGCAGAGCGTATTCGGCGTATGGTTTTTGATCGGAGCGGCGCTTGTATTCTTTATGCAGTGCGGCTTTGCGATGGTTGAGAGCGGATTTACAAGGGCCAAGAACGCCGGCAATATCATAATGAAAAACCTTATGGATTTCTGCATCGGCGCCATTATGTTTATTTTGCTCGGTTTCGGCCTGATGATGGGCGAAGAGTGCCTCGGCGGTTTTATCGGCATGCCGACTCTCGGGGTTTTCACCGATTACGCTCATTTCGACTGGTCAAATTTCGTTTTCAATCTCGTCTTCTGCGCCACGGCCGCAACGATAGTTTCGGGCGCCATGGCCGAAAGGACAAAGTTTTCTTCATACTGCATCTATTCAGCGGTAATTTCCGCTGTGGTTTACCCTATTGAAGCCGGCTGGATATGGAACCCGGACGGCTGGCTCGCGAAGCTCGGATTTCACGATTTCGCGGGTTCAACGGCGATTCATATGGTCGGCGGCATAGCCGCGTTTATCGGAGCAGCGATGCTCGGCCCGAGAATAGGCAAGTATAAAATCGATAAGGCAACGGGCAAAAAGACAGCGAGGGCAATCCCCGGCCACAACCTGACTGTCGGCGCGCTGGGCGTATTCATACTGTGGTTCGGCTGGTACGGCTTCAACGGAGCGGCGGCGACCGATACAGATATGCTCGCCTCGATTTTTGTTACAACCACTCTCGCCCCGTCGGCCGCGACCGTCGTTACCATGATATTCACCTGGATAAAAGACGGCAAGCCCGATGTATCGATGAGCCTCAACGCTTCGCTCGCGGGGCTTGTGGCAATAACCGCTCCCTGTGACTGCACCGACGCTCTCGGCTCGATAATAATCGGCGCCGTCTCCGGAATTCTGGTTGTGGTCGCGGTTGAGGTGATAGATAAAAAGCTTCACATAGACGACCCCGTAGGCGCGTGCGCAGTTCACCTCGCAAACGGCATCTGGGGTACTTTCGCGGTCGGTCTCTTCTCGACCGGCGCGAACGGAGTCGGAAAAGGTCTGCTTTACGGCGGCGGCTTCAGACAGCTCGGCCTGCAGGCTCTCGGCTTTATCAGCGTCGCTGCGTGGACGGTATGCACAATGCTGATTGTTTTCACGGCAATCAAAAAATTCCACGGCCTGCGTGTCAGCGAAGAGGAGGAAATCAAAGGTCTTGACGCTACCGAGCATAATCTCCCCTCCGCCTACGCCGATTTTATGCCGGCTATGGCGGTCGCAACCTCGGCTTCAATGAAGGCAATCCTGCCCGACGCGAAAGATGTCACGCCTCTCGTCCCCGCTCAGCCTGTGGAAACGGCTGTTCCGGTTGAATCCTATATTGCGAGAAGCAAGCCCGCCCTTACCAAAATAGTTATGGTCTTCAATCCCGCGCGCTTTGAAGCGGTCAAAGACGCCATGAATGACATCGGCGTTACGGGAATGACGGTAACAAACGTTATGGGCTGCGGCACTCAGAAAGGCCACAACATCAGGAAATACAGAGGCGTTGAGATAGAGGAAATGAATCTCAACCCCAAAATGAAGCTTGAAATGGTCGTATCGGCGGTGCCCGTGCAGGATGTCGTTGACGCCGCGCGCAGGGTGCTCTATACGGGCAATATCGGCGACGGCAAAATCTTTATCTATGAGGTTGACGATGTCGTCAAGGTCCGCACAGGCGAGCGCGGTTATGACGCTCTGCAGGGTGAGGACGATATTTAAAAACGGAAAACATGCAATAAAGGGCAGCTTTACGCTGCCCGAATATTGCTTTTTAAGAACATTTACAAAGGAAGTCTGATTATGTTAAAGGAAGGGCAGATAAGGATTCCGTCGGGCTGCGCGATTGCCGCGATTATAGACAGAAAAGGCGGAATGATAAACGGCTCGGAGATTATCAAATCAATCGCTCTTATGCACGACCGCTCAAACGGTCTCGGCGGCGGTTTCGCCGCATACGGAATCTATCCCGAGCATAAGGATGAATACGCGTTTCATATCTTTTATGACAACGCTCAGGCGCATCAGGCGTGCGAGGAGTTTCTTTTCAAGCATTTCAATATAGATGTTGCCGAAAGGATTCCCACAAAGACTGTCTATTCTATAAGCAACGGGCCCGATATCTGGCGCTATTTCGGCAGAGTCAACAGAGTCCGTATGAAGAATTCGCGGCTCGATGAGAGCGAATATGTTGTTCAGTGCGTAACGCGCGTGAATTCATCCTTTGAGGGCGCGTATATCTTCTCTTCGGGCAAGAATATGGGCTGCTTCAAGGCGGTCGGCTACCCCGAGGATGTCGGCGAATTCTATATGCTCGATAAATACGACGCTTATCTCTGGACCGCTCACGGCCGTTTCCCGACCAACACTCCAGGCTGGTGGGGCGGAGCCCATCCCTTCAACATTCTCGACTGGTCAATAGTTCATAACGGCGAGATTTCAAGCTACGACACCAACAGGAGATATATTGAGCAATTCGGTTACAAATGCACCATGCAGACGGATACGGAAGTTATCACCTATCTTTTTGACCATCTGATAAGGCATCACG
>CACZTQ010000208.1 GCA_902784155.1 Oscillospiraceae bacterium | reverse complement strand
CCCGTTATACCGGGAACGGTCTCTTTGCTGGAATACTGCCACATAATATAGCTTCCGCTGTATTTGGCGCTGTCGGAGAATGACGCGAGCCATACGGGGTACTGCAGGGACGAGGCGTCGATTTTGCCTGTCAGCATATAGGGATTCGCGTAAACCATCGCGCCGTATCCAGCCGAGACAACGCGCGAGCAGAAGGCGTTGCACATTGACGCAATCTGGTAGGCGGAGAGATTCGCGTCATAGAATCTGCCGGTGTATCTGCCGCCGCTTTCGGCGAATTCGCAGTCATAAACTATCGGCATTTTAAGGTCAAAGCCGGAAACGAGCGAAAGAGTGAAATCCGCTTCGGCAATCGCTTCGGCGTTGCTCTTTGCCTGGGTGTAGAAATAAGCACCGACCTTGATGCCCGCCGCTATTGCTCCGGCAACGTTTTCACGGAATCTCGAGTCGGCGTTGAGAATACCGTCGGAGCCGTAGCCCCTGTAGCCGGCGCGGATCATCGCGTATCTGATTCCCGAGGCAGCGACTGCGGACCAGTCAATGCTTCCGTTATGAGAAGAGACGTCTATCATCTCAACTCTTGTGTATCCCGTATCGAATCTCGGGTCGTGAGTATAAACGACCTCTTCCTGAGCCTCATTTAAGGGCTCTCTTTTTCCGCTCCCGAATCTGCCGTTCATCGGGTCATCGTCAAAGGCGTAAACCGTCGGCAGAACTGCCGTGAAGAGCATTACCGCTCCGAGCAGAAGGCAAATGACAGATTTAATGGATTTTTTCATATTTCCTCCGGATTATACAAATAGACTGAAATTGCTTTACCCGATAATTATATCATATCAAATAAGAAAAATGTTAATAAAAATAAAATTTTCACTACTCAGTCAGCCCATTCAAAGTTTTCTCTGCCGGCGCCGATTTCAAAATGGTATTTCACGATGCCGAGATCCATTTTGGTATATACGAAAAATCCCGCTTTTGCCTTGACTTTGCTGCCTTCGCGCCTGAGATAAAACCTCTGTTGATTTATCGCGGTCGGGGCTGTCAGAGCCGCCTTTACGCCGTTTATAAACCATTCGGGCGAGGAATCGTCGGCGTTTGAGACATCGGAGATTGACTTTGTTTTTCTCTCGTGGCCCTGAGTTTCGCCGTATCCGAGAGCAATGACGATATGAAGCTTTTCGCCCTTCGCGGGTTTAATGTCAACCCCGCCCTTCTTGTAGCTCATAGCCGCCCAGCAGGTGTTGAGGCCGAGCTCCTGAGCGGCGAGGACAAGCTTCTCGCCGTAATATCCTATCGCTTCATCGGCTCCGTTCGGTCCGATCATCGCAAAGTAATTCTTGCAGTTTTTGAATATCCCGTAGCCGGGCTCGCTGACATCAAAGCATTTCGGCTCGTTTGTGAAAAGCATGATATGAAGGCCGCTTTCGGCGTTTACCTCTTCAACCATTTTGCCGAGAACCGCGATTTTTTCTTCTTCTATCGGCTTGTCGAGATAGCTCCTGACGGAGTGCCTCGAAAGCATAAGCTCATAATCAATCATTGTCAAACGCCTCCGAGCAGCCCTTGAGCTCTTTTATGATTTCGAGATGCTGAGGGCAGGCGCTCTCACACTGACCGCAGCCGATGCAGGCGTTTGCCCTGCCCGCCTCTTTGACGGCGGCTTCATAATCGTCTCTTCCGGCATCGATTCTGCCGAATACGACCTGCTCGTTTCTCGCCGCGAAAATACGGGGGATGGGGATATTCATCGGGCAGCCGCCGGTGCAGTATCCGCAGCCCGTGCAGGGTATGGATTTGACATCGTTGAACGCCTTCTGAGCGGTTCTGATAACGCTTCTCTCATCCTCGTTTAGGGGCTTGAAATCCTTCATATAAGAGAGATTGTCGCGCATCTGGGCGATGTTTGACATTCCCGAGAGAACGCTCAGAATTCCGTCGAGCGAGGCGGCGAATCTTATGGCCCACGAAGCGTAGGAGGCGTCGGGATCCGCCTTGTCAAATATCTCCTTGACTTCCTTGGGCGGGTCGGCAAGGCTGCCGCCCTTGACCGGCTCCATAATAACAATCTGCTTGTTGTGCTTCCTTGCGACCTCGTAGTTTTCTCTCGAGCGCACCTTCGGGCTCTCCCAGTCGCAGTAGTTAATCTGAAGCTGGACGAAATCAACGTCGGGATGTGCGCTCAGCAATTCGTCAAGCAGCTCGGGGCCGCCGTGAAATGAGAAGCCGTAGTGCTTGATTCTGCCCTTTTCTTTCTCTTCCTTCACATAATCCCAGAGCTCGAATTTATCGTATCTGCCGTGATTTCTCTCCATGAGCGAGTGAAGAAGATAGTAGTCAAAATATCCTGCCTTTGTTCTTTTGAGGCTTGTCTCAAACTGCGAGAGAGCAGCCTTCCTTGTGACGGCTATCGAGGCGTTGAGCTTTGTGGCGAGGGTGAAGCTCTCGCGCGGGTATCTCTCAACGAGCGCCTTTCTCGTCGCGTCCTCCGAGCCGGGATAAATGAAGGCGGTGTCAAAATATGTTCCGCCCGCTTCAAGGAACATATCAACCATTTCGGAAGTTTCTTTGATATCCGTTATTATTCCTTTTTTGGGCAGTCTCATAAGTCCGAATCCGAGTTTCATAATCTTTCTCCTTTAACTACGGTTTTCAGGCGTTTTCCGGAAGCACCGGGCTCTGCCAGATGATTCTTGCGGTCTGGGTGCAGTAATCCGCGATGAATTCGGGAGATTCCTTCATCCCGCCCTTCAACCATTCTATAATTGTTTTCTTTATCATAAACTCAACATTTATGGTGTTATACCGCTGCTGAGCCGTATCCTGAGGCAGAAACTTGTCAAGATATAATGAATTGCAGAGAATCTCATAAACAATCTGATTTGAACTGATCAGAAGCTTTACCGTCGGAGCGTTTTTTACAACCTGATTCAGAAGCCCGACCAGAAGCGCGCGCCCGTCGCGATTATAAAGCTTGCCCGTAAAGAAGTCGTTGAGCTTACCTATAACCTCCGTGCCGAGCTCCTTGAGCACATCCTCTTTTGAGGCGTAATTGCGGTAAAACGCCGTCCTTGACACGCCGGCTTTTTTGACTATCTCGGTGACGGTGATTCTTTCAAACGGCTTCTTGGCGCAGAGAATAATGACCGCCGTGATGATGGATTCCTTTGTGATTCTTTTGCTCTCGTCATTTGAGAGCTTCAGGAGCTCCTCGTTTGAGAGCTTTCTTATACCTTCCATATTTTTCTCCGATGATACAATTTTATTGTAAAATGTTCACTCCGAGCGCGGAATTATTGACAACCGGGCACCTCGGTGTTACACTTGACACATCGCAAAGATTATATGATAATTTTTCTTTTTTGTCAACACAAAACACTCCTGGGGAAAGTTGAATATATTGCGGCGTATTTTCAATGTTTTGACAGGGCAGAACGAAAAAATCATATAACCGCTGATTGTCCGGACCGCTCGCTTCGGTCCGGATATTTTTATGTTTACAAAAAAATAATAATGATATATAATAATTAAACATTACATTTTATGAAGGCTGAAACCGATGAAACTTACGGGAGACTATTCATTTGAAAACAACGGCAGGCGCAGGATTATTTTCAGAATCTGCGAAGACGATTCCCTGACCGGTACCGTAACGGCGCTCGCCGCGCTTTTTGAAGAGCCGTCTGTTATTCTTTACAGAGAGCGCGAGTATATTCTGCCTCTTGCCGTCGGAAGGGACTCCGCCAGGCTCTCGGATTCGATAGAGGAAATCCGCCCGGAGCGCATAGAGATAGGCGAGGGGAGAGGCCGCTGCGACACTTTCTTCACTGTTTATCCCTTCGAAAATGACCTCGTCTGCTTCGGCCCGATTGACTGTGATTTTTATAAAAAATTGCTCGACGCGGGCCTGAAAATCAATTTATAGGGCATTTTTACTATGAAAAAAGCAAAAAACAGGCAAAAAAACCGAATAAATTTCAAAAAAACACTTGATTTTTTTATTTAGATGGTATAAAATAAGCCAGTACTATATGATGTATCATTGTGTAGTTCTATCTACAATATATACCGTTTGACACAAGAGAAAGAAGAGGTGGTCGGAAAACAAGCGAATCATAAATCACAAATACAGCTATCGGCTATTATTATCTATCGGCTTTGCTTAAGTGATAACACATCAAAAGCACTTACAATATAAATGGCCATGTATTGTGAATTTGCTCACACGTCCTGTTTAGCTGGCAGGAACGAAATTCTTTTTAGATATCGATATCTAAAAACCCTAATTACGGAAATACTGAAGGGAAATGAAACTATGAAGAAAATAATTGCAGTGATTTTAGCATTTGTTCTCACTTTCTCGATCGGTACTCTCGCATTCGCGGCTGAGTCATCTGCTTCCTCAGGCACAGGCAGCGAGGCCCCCACGGCTTACACCTGCCCTGTATGCGGTAAGGTCTATGTTTCTATCACAGACTATAACTATTGTCTTGATAGCCACAGAGACCCCAACGGATACTTTGTCTGCCAGGAGTGCGGCAGAATGTATGAGAACCCCGATGCATACGTTGCCGATCTCAACAACCACAAAAACGACAAAGAGTATATCTGCGCTACTTGCGGCGCAAGCTTCAGAAACAAAACAGATTACAATGATCATCTCGCAACTCACAATAACACCGGTGACCATTATTGGACTAAGTATATTGGTCTCAAGCTTCCCGAAATCATGGATAAGTTCTTCAACTACATCCAGGCATCGGGCTTCCTTGGAACCCTTAATGATCTCTTCTGGGATCTCTATAGCAGAGTCATTGAAGTCATCATGAACGGCGTAGGCAACGGCGGCGGCGAAGCTGAGGTTGCAGGCGCAGCCGAAAGGCTTGACGCAGCGATCGCAAAGCTCAATCTCCCCGCAGCTGACTTCGCAAACTTCAACGGCTTTATGAAGACCATCAAAGAAAAAATCAAGGATCTCTATGCTAACAACAGAGAGACAGCTATAGAAGAAACCACTAACGCAGAAGCTCCTGTAGATACCGGTTCCGCATCAGCAGGTGTGGCAGTATTTGCCATTATCTCTGCAGCGGCTGCAGCAGCCTATGTTTGCTCCAAGAAAAAGGCGTAATTATTGATGAAAGCGCCGGCTTCACCGCCGGCCTTTCCCGACACGCCGGAGCGTGATCACGCGGATTGGAGTGTTATCACTTAAGCAGAGCTGATAGCAGCCCGTCTCATTTGAGACGGGCTTTATTTATTATCAGAACCGGAGAATATATGAATAATAAAGAGATTGCAGAGCGCCTGCGGGAGCTGGCCGACAGCGAATACAGGCTGTTTCAGATAAAGCTCACCCCGGGAATCGACCCCGGCTCCTTCATAGGAGTCCGCACCCCGGAGCTTCGCGCATTCGCCCGTGAGCTTGTAAAGGAAAAGGAAACGGAGACCTTTCTCTCCGCGCTGCCCCACAGGTATTTTGACGAGAACAGACTTCACGCTTTCATAATAAGTCTGATAAAAGACTTTGATACCTGCGTCAGCCGCGTTGAGGAGTTTCTCCCCTTTGTTGATAACTGGGCCGTCTGCGACCAGATGCTTCCCAAGGCTTTCGCCCGGAACCGAGCGAAGCTTATTCCTCTCGCGGAGAAATGGATTGACTCCGGCAGAACCTACACGGTGAGATTCGGTATCGGAGTTCTGATGAATCACTTTCTCGATGACGGCTTCGATATTTCGCTCGCGCGTAAGGTCGCTGAAATATCTTCGGATGAATACTATGTCAATATGATGCGCGCGTGGTATTTTGCCACGGCGCTCGCCAAACAGTATGATGAGATTCTGCCTCTGATTGAGGAGGGGAGCCTCGACACCTTTACTCATAACAAGTCGATTCAGAAGGCCGTCGAGAGCTTCAGAATCACGCCTAAGAGGAAAGCTTATCTTAAAACGCTTAAAAAGAGACAGATATGAATTACAAAGATATTTATGACGCCGTCAGGAAGATACCGCGCGGAAGGGTCGCGACCTACGGTCAGATTGCGTCTCTCGCCGGCAATCCCAAAGGGGCGAGAGCGGTCGGCAACGCGCTTCACGTAAACCCTTTCCCGGGTGAAATACCCTGCCACAGAGTCGTGAATTCGCAGGGAAGACTATCCGGCAGCTTTGCCTTCGGCGGACCGGATGCGCAGGCGGAGCTTCTGCGCAGTGAAGGCGTTGAGGTCATTGACTCGGCCGTCGATTTAAAGAAATATCTCGCGTTATTCGCGGAAGGATAATTAAGATGAAAAGATGCGTTATTATCGGCGGGGCCGGAATAATGAATTACCCGCTTGCAAAATCCTATCTGAGAGATGACGATTTTGCCGTTTACTGCGACTGCGGTCTCAGGCACAGGGAAGGTCTCGGGATTGCTCCCGGCCTCATAGTCGGCGACTTTGATTCCCACGAGAAGCCCTCCTGCGATACGGAGACTATAGTGCTGCCGACAGCCAAGGAT
>CACZTQ010000207.1 GCA_902784155.1 Oscillospiraceae bacterium | reverse complement strand
GTATTCTCAAACGAGGCGGGCCTCGGTTCATCGGTCATCGCCCACTCGGCTTCCGAGACGAGAGAGCCCGTAAAACAGGGGCTCTGGGGGGTCTTTGAGGTATTCTTTGATACCTTTATCATCTGCACCCTCACAGCTCTTATGTTCCTGACAACCTTTGACCTGACCGAGCTTTCGGCCGACGCGGAGGACAGCGTAATGTCAATGAATATGTTCTCCGGCACCTTCGGCGGATTCGGCACCGCGGTATTCTCGGTCATCCTTCCTCTCTTTGCCTTCACTACGGTTATCGCCTGGTCCTATTACGGCGAGAAGGCGGTTGAATTCGTCTTCGGCAGGCTCAAGGAGGAAAAACGCAAGTACGCCGTCATCGTCTTCAAGGTTATTTATGTTGTTCTCATCGCCGTTTCATCGCTTATCAAAAGTGACCTCGTCTGGGCGATTGACGACACCTTCAACGGCCTTATGGCCCTGCCGAATCTGCTCTGCGTCATAGCTCTGAGCGGCACTGTGGTAAAGATTACGTCTAACTATTTTGCAAGGAAAAAGGGCTCGGATGTTGAGCCGATGCTCTCGGCATACCCCGAAATAAACGAGGAATTCAAAGAGGATATCCTCACCGATAACGCAGAGATGCGCTGAGCGGAAACTGCCTGAATAGAAAAAAGAATCCCGCGCCGGAGTCCTTTGACGGACAGGGCGCGGGAATTATCATATCAGTCATAAAGCGGAAGGGGAGAGCCCTCCCACTCGGGGTCGGGGGCGGCTCCGAGCACCCCGCAGATTGTAGGTGCGAGGTCTATAATACAGCCGCCTTCGCGGACTCCTTTTGTCACGGACGGATTCAGCATGATTACGGGGATTGTCATATCCTCGGGGATATCTTCGCCGTGACCTCTCGCGTGGCCGCCGTGGTCGGCGGTTATAATTACAAGATAGTCATCGGGCAACCCTTCGCAAAGCTTCTCTATGCAGCCGAAGCTCTGATTCACAGCCGAGAAATACTCATCGCTCATCCAGCCGTATTTGTGGCCTGCGGCGTCTGTATAGCCGAGATAGACAAAGACGAAATCGGGCGAATCGCTCTCAATATATCTTTTTGCCGCTTCACAGACTCTTTCGTTGGCGCTTTCGTAGCCGTAGATGTGGCCCGAAACATAGGTCGAAAAAGCGAGAGAATCGGGCCGTGAGAGGTCCTTGATTTCTTCCCAATTATAAAAGAGCGCGCATTTTTTGCCGGCGCCTCTGAGCACCTCGCAAAGCCCTCTGACTGGGCGTACCTGAGGAACATAGGTGTTTGTCAGAATCCCGTGCCTCGCGGGCTCAACGCTGTGAAAGAGCGACATGTGGCAGGGGAGCGTCACCGAAGGCATAACCGTTTTGGCGGCGCTGAAATACCTGCCGCTCCGGGTGACTTCCCGGGCGAAAGTATGGCCGCATTTTTCAATAGCGTCCGGTCTCATTCCGTCAACAAGAATCAATATTACTTTATTCATAACCGTTTCTCCCTCATTTTATTGATTTCATTATATTACGCGAGGCGGGATTTTTCAACAGAGAAATGAATCCGCGCCCGGGTCTGCGGAGCGTAGGTTGTATTCGCCGGCCGGATGTGATAGCATTGTCTCACAAGGAGGCGAAAAATATGGACAGCTATGTAACGGGAGCCGTGATAAAGAAGCTCCGCGAAGAAAAGAAAATGACTCAGGACGCCCTCGCCGCGAAAATCGGCGTGAGCGCAAAGACCGTGAGCAAGTGGGAGACCGGCAGGGGATTCCCCGATATCAGCCTGCTTGAGCCCCTCGCGGGAGCGATAGGTATCTCGGTCATCGAGCTGCTCGGCGGCGAAAACATAAGGAACGCCAACCGCGCTTCGGATATGAGAAAGAGCGTATTCAGAGTCTGCCCCGTCTGCGGGAATGTGATATTTTCAAGCGGCGAGGCGCTTGTGAGCTGTTGCGGGATAACCCTGCCCGCCGCGCAGGCGGATGACTGCGATGAGGAGCACCTTTTAAATATCGAAACGGTCGAGGACGAATATTTTGTCAGCGTAAATCACCCGATGACAAAGGAGCACTATATTTCGTTTATTGCCGCTGTTTCGGATGAAGGGATTCAGCTTGTTAAAATGTATCCCGAGGGCGGCGCGCAGGCGCGTTTTTCAAAAAGGCGGATAAGATATTTTTACGCCTTGTGCAACAGGCACGGATTATTCCGCGCGGATGCCGTGTGAGAAACCGGGGCAACGGGCTGTTGCTTGAATTATCCTTTTTGCCGTGATATAATCCTTCATAAAGGAGGCAACGGTATGAATACAAAGGATGTAATTCTTAAACTCAGGACGGAAAACGGTCTGTCTCAGGACGAGCTTGCCGCAAAGGTGTTTGTGACGCGCCAGGCGGTCTCCCGCTGGGAGACGGGCGAGACAGTGCCGAATACGGAAACTCTCAAGCTTCTCTCAAATCTTTTCGGCGTATCGATAAATACTCTTCTCGGCTCGCCGCGCGAGCTTATCTGCCAATGCTGCGGGATGCCGCTTGAGGACGGAATCATAGGCAGAAACAGCGACGGCACCCTCAACGAGGAATACTGCAAATGGTGCTACGCCGACGGGACCTACACTTACAGCGATATGGATCAGCTGATAGATGTCTGCGTAAAGCATATGGCAGGCGGCGGTTTCACCGAGGAGCAGGCGAGAGCTTATATGAAACAGAAGCTGCCGACGCTTGACTACTGGAAAAGATATGAGGAGCTGAGCGATAACGGCGAGTTTGAAAGATTCAAGGAGCAGCTGATAAAAGAGATCAACGATATAAGACCGGACGGTATGCCGGAGCTTAAAAGCCTTAATGCCCTTGTCGGGAAATATGTCAATCTCGGCTACAGGCTGCCCGGCGGAGAAACCGTCAGATTCCTTGATGACGGCGTTACATATCTCGGCAATCAGCTCGAGTCGGAGTTTGAAAACGGCGTTTGTTACGGTGTGCTTGCAAATTTGGATTTTATCCTGATATGCACATACGAGGCAGAAGGCAGAAATCCCGAGCTCCTGCTCTATAAAAAACGATAAAAAGTGCCCGCAGGGAATGAAGACCCTGCGGGCTTTGCTGTATTACATATTGGTCATCAGGCCGAGAAAATCGGGTACTCCGAGGGGACCGAGTATATTCATCAGAATCCCGTAGAGTATCAGAAACGGGTAAGCGAGGGGCATACCGAAAATCATAAAAACCTTCCACATAAATAACACCGTCCTTCCGGATTTTTCTGTATAATCATTTTACATCATTTCCGCGCGTAATTCAATAAACAAAACCGCGATTTTGTATTGAAGGTTAAACGGCGTTGTGATACAATGATGAAAATATCCGCTTCCGGGGGGCCGGGAATCAGCGGGAAAGAGGAATCGGAATGAATATAACATACAGCGACAGGCACGATTTCAGCCCGGAAGAGCTTGAGAGACTCTTCCTCTCGGTCGAATGGTCATCTGGCCATTTCCCCGACAGGCTCGTCAGAGCGATGAAAAACTATGAGACGGTTTTTTCCGCGTGGGACGGTGATAAGCTTATCGGGATGATATGCGCCATGGATGACGGCTCAATGAACGCGTATATCCATTATCTGCTTGTT
>CACZTQ010000206.1 GCA_902784155.1 Oscillospiraceae bacterium | reverse complement strand
TACCTTTTGACATTCCCTCTCTCAGGCGCCGGTAAGCGGGCTCGGGAGTTCAGTAGACGAATTATGCGTGACAAGCTATTCGCCTTTACTTGTTCACGTTCACTGCTGAGTGACGCCTCGTGCACAGCCGCAGTCCTCTGTGCGGAGACGACCGCTTAGTTAAGCGGCAAGAGCGACTTTATTGGTGTCGTTTAATTTTTAAGATTGCGGATTTTAAAGCGGTCCCGCACCGCTACTCGCTTATCCGGGCTCGGATTCCCCGTCGAAATCCTTTCATCCCCGTATATCATTGACGCATGGAGCGTTCAATTTTTCTCTCGGCTTCCTTCTTCGCCGCAACCTCGCGCTTGTCGTAAAGCTTCTTACCTTTACAGAGCCCTATCTCAAGTTTGGCTCTGCCGCTTTTGAAATATAGCGAAAGAGGAATGATTGTGAGACCTTCCTGCTTGACTTTTGCGTAAAGATTCCTGATTTCTTTCTTGTGCATCAGCAGTCTTTTGACTCTCATCGGGTCTCTGTTGAAAATGTTTCCCTGCTCATAGGGACTGATGTGCATTCCGCACACGAATATCTCAAAGTCTTTTATCTGGCACCATGAATCCTTCAGATTGACCTTTCCGTTTCTGATGGATTTGACCTCCGTACCGAAAAGCTCAATCCCGGCCTCGTATTTTTCGAGAATAAAATATTCGTGATATGCTTTTTTATTCTGAGCTACCGGTTTGACAATATCTCTTTTGTCCATAATTCTCTCATATATATAAGTGTAAAACGGGAGGGGATTTTGTTGCAATATTTTTAAATAATTTTATTTTTGAGGCGGTCTTCTCTTTGCGTAAAAATCCCGCTTTGCCTGTTTCTTTTCCGCCTCTTTTTTCTGCGCGAGGGCGCGCTTTGCTTTAACCTTTGAGAGCGGTTTTCCTTTTTTGGGGTCGGCTTTCTTTGCGGGCTTCTTTTTGCTCTTGCCGTTTTCGTCAATATCGGGGTTCTCTTTATAGAGAACTATCACTCCGCCTATAACCTGAATTACTTCGCTCTGTGTCGCGGCCGCAAGGCTGTCGGCAAATGCGCGCGGAGTTTCGGGAGCCGAATCGAGCAGAACTTTGATTTTTATCAGTTCCTTTGTGCGGAATGAATCGAGCGTCTGTTCAACGACGCCGTCCGTAAGTCCGCCTTTCCCTATCTGAAACTCGGGTTCAAGACCGTTTGCAAGGGCCCTGAACGAAGCTCTCTCTTTACCAGTCATATTATTCTCCGATCAGTGAGGCAAGCTCTCTGAGAGCCGCGCCTCTGTGGCTTATGGCATCCTTCTGCTCCGCCGTAAGCTGCGCGGTGCTTAATTCGTAGTCATATTTTTCCGCCATAAAGAGCGGGTCATATCCGAATCCGCCTTCGCCCACGGGCTCAAAGCCGATTCTGCCGCGGCATTCTCCGCGGGCTCTTAATACACGGCCGTCGGGATAAACGCAGCAGACCGCGCTGATAAATGACGCGCCGCGCTTGTCAAAAGGAACTCCTTCAAGCTCCCTGAGCAGCTTCTCATTATTTTTTTCATCATCCCCGTGCCCGCCGGCATATCTTGCCGAATAAACGCCGGGAGCTCCTCCGAGATAATCGACCGCGAGACCGGAATCATCCGCTATGCAGGGGTATCCGCTCTCTCTGCAGCCGCTTTCCGCTTTGATAAACGCGTTTTCTTCAAACGTGGTGCCGGTTTCCTCGGCGTCGGTGAGCTCTATGCCGAGCTCCTCGGCGAGGTGGACGTTTATCCCGAGAGGGGAGAGGATTCTGTGAAGTTCATCACGCTTTTTGAGGTTGTGAGTTGCAAGTATGTAATCCATATCAGTCATCTTCGTCTTTGGTTTTTTCGGAGAACAGACTTTCCGCGAAATCTTTGGGCACAAACGCTCTCATATCGTCTATTCCCTCGCCGACTCCGGTGAATTTCACCGGAACCTTGAGGTCGTTCTTTATCGCGAGCACGACTCCGCCCTTCGCGGTGCCGTCAAGCTTGGTGAGGATTATGCCGGTGACCTCGGCCGCCTCCATGAATTCCTTCGCCTGCTGTATGGCGTTCTGACCTGTCGTCGCGTCAAGAACGAGGAGGATTTCACGGTCTGCGTAGGGGAGCTGTCTGTCCATGATTCTGTAGATTTTGCTCAGCTCTTCCATCAGGTTTTTCTTGTTGTGAAGACGCCCCGCCGTGTCGCAGATAATTATATCGGCGTTGCGCGCCTTGCCGGCCTCTATGGTGTCATAGACAACGGCCGCAGGGTCCGCGCCCTCTTTATGTTTGACAATGTCAACGCCGGCTCTCTCGGCCCAGATTTCAAGCTGGTCGATGGCAGCGGCCCTGAAGGTATCCGCCGCGCCGAGTATGACCTTTTTGCCCTCGGATTTGAACATCGCCGCGAGCTTGCCTATTGAGGTGGTTTTGCCGACTCCGTTAACTCCGATTACGAGTATGACGGAGGGGATTGTAATCATATCGACTTCTTCGCCGCCGGAGAGTATATCGGATACTATATTCTTGATTTCTTCCTGAACATCCTTTGCTCTGTGAAGATTCTTTTTGAATACGGCGTCTCTCAGGCGCGAAACGATTTCTTCCGCCGTGTTTACGCCGACATCAGCCATTATGAGAATCTCTTCAAGGTCGTCATAAAACTCGTCATCTATTTCATTTTTGCCGTAGAGGGCGGAGTTTATTGCCCCGGACATATTGTCGCGGGTTTTTTTGAGACCTTTGTTGAGCTTATTGAAAAATCCCATTGATCAGTGCTCCTTGGCGTTTTTGATAATATTCTCGAGATTTCTGCGCAGAGAGGGATCTCTCTCAACCATCGTACCCATTTTGTTGATAGCGTAGTGAATGGTTGTCCTGTCTTTGCCGCCGAAGAATTCGCAGATTTCCTGCTGAGTGAGCTCGGTGCTCTCTCTTATCGCGTAGATGGCGACCTGCCTTGCTCTCGCGGTCTTGTTATCCTTTTTGCGCGAAACGATATCGGGAACCTCAACGCCGAATGTCCTCGCCGTTTCGGCGATAATCTTGTTGACGAGCTCGTTAACGGGAACTCCGTCGCTTGCGAGATCTCTGATGGCGTTCTGCGCCATGGCGATATTTATGGATGTGCCCTCAAGATTTACAAGGGCGTGGATTTTTTTGACCGTGCCTTCAAGCTGACGGATGTTTGTCTTGACCTTTTCGGCTATGAATTCGGCAACATCCTGGGGAATATTCAGGCCGAGATCCGCCGCCTTGCGCTGAATAATGGCGAGACGGGTTTCAAAATCGGGCGGCTGAATATCGGCTATAAGGCCCTGCTCTATACGGGTCTTGATTCTCTCCTCAATCTGGGGGATATTCTTCGCGGGCGTATCGGAGATAAGAACGATCTGCCTGTTGTCTGCCATCAGGGTGTTGATGGTGTGGAAGAATTCCTCCTGGGTTGAAGGCTTGCCGGCTATGAACTGTATATCGTCAACGAGAAGGACATCGCAGTTGCGCAGCTTGTCGTGAACGATATTCATGGTGCCGTTGCGGATGCCGTCAACTATGAGATTGACAAGGTCCTCGCCTCTGGTGAGGATGATATTCTTATCGGGGTCCTTCTCGAGAATCGCGTTTTTGATGGCGCAGAGAAGGTGAGTCTTGCCCAGACCCGACGAGCCCCAGATAAACAGGGGATTGTATTTGACGCCCGGCTCGTCCGCGACAGCCTTCGCGGCGTTGCAGGCGAAACGGTTTGAGCTACCCACGACAAAGGTGTCGAAGGTGTTTACATCAAGCGTTCCCGTGCCCTTGTCGGCGCTGTCTATCTGAGCGGTGACGGGCGCGGCCTTTTCGGGGTCGGTCATAATGATATTGACATCGAAACCGAGCACCGATCTGAACGCGGCGGCAAGCTCGCTGCCGAATTTCTTTTCTATTGTCTTTTTTCTGAATTCGCTGACGGCAAGCTCTACGTTTTCGCCGTCAAAGCCTATCATTTCAATATTGTCGAACCATATATCGTATATGACCTCGTTGAGCGTGCGCTTGAGCTCTTTGCATACGAGATTCCACATCTCTTTAAGCGATTCCATAATTCAGCTCCCGTAAGTTAGTGCGAGGTGTATGCCTTAAAAAGAGGGCATTTAACCATTATTAAATGGATTTTATCACAAAAGCCCCCGGATTTCAAGGTCTCACAAAAATATTTTTGGCGGAAGCGTAAAAACAGTTGACTTTTGTATATGTTTTATATTATAATCTATACTCCGAGGGTATGGGCGTATTGCGCCCGTTTACTCCTCCGACCGAAATTAAGCCACACATATTAGGGGTAAATAATACGTTTGGTTTGATAAAGGGGATTTCCCCATACTCAAGTTGAATGGAGGTTTATGTTATGTTCAGAACTTATCAGCCCAAAAAACGTCACCGTAAAAAAGAGCACGGATTCCGCAAGAGAATGGCAGACAGAAACGGCCGCAAGGTTCTTGCCCGCCGCAGAGCAAAAGGCAGAAAGCGCCTGAGC
>CACZTQ010000205.1 GCA_902784155.1 Oscillospiraceae bacterium | reverse complement strand
TTGTCAGAGTCGGCGTGATTCATCCCGTAGAAAGCTTCTGGATGGAATACGGGCCGAATGACAAGACCGAAATCGCGAGAACCCGCCTTGAGGAACAGTTCTTCTCTGTAACGGACTGGCTGCTTGAGGGCTCGATAGACTTTGATTTCATTTCCGAGTCGTTGCTTCCGTCTCTCAATGAGAAGGCGTCCTGTCCCCTCAAAGTCGGTGAGATGGAATATGATGCGATAGTGATTCCCGGATGCGAAACCCTGAGAAAGACGACGGTTGAGAAACTCTCCGCCTTCAGGGAAGCGGGCGGCACCCTTATCTTTGCGGGCACGGCTCCGTCATACGTTGACGCGATTCCGTCAGGCGAGGCGAAAGCTCTCGCCTCAAAGAGCGTGAATATCGGCTTCACAAGGGGCGAGCTGCTTGCATCGCTTGAGAAATTCAGAACCCTTACAATCAGAAACGCCGACGGCTCGCTCTCCGACAGACACTTCTATCAGATGAGACAGGATTCGGACTGCAGATGGCTCTTCATCTGCAAAAACAACGAGCCCGCAAACAAGGATATTTCAAGGTACAGCGACATCGCCGTCACGGTCAGAGGAGAATACTCCTGTGAGATATGGGATACCATGTCGGGCGCCGTCACAAAGGCGGATGTTGCCTACCGCAACGGTAACACGGTCATCTCAAAGCGTCTGTATGATTATAACTCGCTTCTGCTGAGACTCGCTCCCGGCAGAGAGGAATCGAAGGAGCCCGGCATCTGCATAGACACGAATAACGCGGAGTATATTGAGGAATGCGAGTCCTTTGAGCTGAGCGAGGATAACGTCCTCGTTCTCGATATGGCGGAATTCTCTCTTGACGGCGGCGAATTCAGGCCGAAGGAAGAAATCCTGCGACTTGACAATATCGCAAGAAACGAAGCCGGCCTGCCCGAAAGAGGCGGCGCAATAGTCCAGCCCTGGGTTGTCGGCAATGTCCCGGCGGAGCATAAGCTGACCCTGAGATTCACATTTGAGAGCCTGATCAATTACAGCGGAGCTTATCTCGCGCTCGAAAAACCCGAATCTGCCGTTATAGATTTCAACGGCGAAAATGTCAGCAATAAAGCTCAGGGCAACTATATCGACGCGGCCATATTCAAGGTAAAGCTCCCGGATATCAAAAAAGGCATCAACACTCTGACAGTAACTCTGCCGCTGGGCGAGAGAACAAACACCGAGGATATGTTTATACTCGGCAGATTCGGCGTTGAGGTACGCGGAAGAGATGCCGTCATCACGCCGTTCCCGGAGAAGATATGCTTCGGCGATTTAACGCCGCAGGGCTTCCCCTTCTACGGCGGAAACGTCACCTACAGATTCAGCGCGAAGCCGCAGGGCGGAAAGCTCGCCCTTTGCGCGAATCACTACAGAGGCGCTCTTATCGGCGTGAGAATTGACGGGCGCGAGGCGGGCAGCATCATCTATCCCCCCTACACGCTTGTTGCCGAAACGGGAGACGACGGCGTAAAGACGGTCGAGATGACTCTTTACATTCACAGATACAACACCTTCGGCCCCATCCATCTCTCGGATACCGCTCTGAGGTGGCACGGACCGAACGCGTGGAGAAGCGAAGGAGACAGCTGGAGCTACGAGTATAAACTCAGACCGACGGGAATTCTGACGGCTCCGAGAATCTGCAATATATGAAAAAAACGGTAATCGGTATTCTCGCTCACGTTGACGCGGGAAAAACCACGCTGGCGGAATCAATATTATATCTTTCCGGCGCATTGCGCTCACAGGGCAGGGTCGATACGGGCGACACTGCCCTTGATACCGATTACCTCGAAAAAGAGAGAGGCATAACCATTTTTTCCTCGCAGGCTGTTTTCACGAGAAATGATATCGAATTCACTCTGCTCGACACTCCCGGTCACGTCGATTTCAGCTGCGAAACGGAGCGCACACTGCGCGTTTGCGATATTGCCGTGCTTGTTATCAGCGGAATAGACGGGGTGCAGTCTCACACAAAAACGCTCTGGAATCTGCTGAAACTCTATAATATTCCGACCTTCATTTTTGTAACGAAGATGGATTATTCAAGACACGGCAGGGATAAAATACTCGCGGAGCTCAATTCTGAATTATCGGATGAAATCATTGACTTCTGCGACTTTTCATCCGGTGAAACGCGCGAAAAAATCGCGATGATCAGCGAGAATCTGCTCGAGAAATATCTCGCGGGCGAGGAATTCGGCAGGGACGAAATATCCGATTTTATATATATGAGAAAGATATTCCCCTGCTATTTCGGCTCGGGGCTCAGAAATGAGGGCGTCGATTTCTTCCTCGACGATATGAGCGGATATTTAAAGGAGAAAAACTACCCGGATATTCAGGGCGCGAGAGTATTCAAAATCACTCACGATAAGGATATACGCCTTGCTCACGTCAAGGTCACGGGCGGGAAAATACACGTCAAAGACACGGTTTCATCCGGAAACCGCACCGCTAAAATCAACAGAATCAGGATTTATACCGGCTCAAAATACA
>CACZTQ010000204.1 GCA_902784155.1 Oscillospiraceae bacterium | reverse complement strand
TGCGTTGCCCCCGGCACCTGGCCTGACTGCGATATGCTGCCGATAGGCCATATCTGTCTGACGGCGCAGAGCCCGGAGGGAAGATACACAAACTTCACGCACGATGAGCAGCTCACGATGATGAGCCTCTGGTGCATCTTCCGCTCGCCTCTGATGATAGGCGCGGAAATGCGCGACAACGATGAATTCACTCTTTCGCTTCTCACAAACGCGGAGCTTATAAAAATGCAGAAAACCTCGCGCGCGGCGAGGCAGGTTTACAGGAACGAGACGGACGGCAGGGGCGAAATAGTCTGGGAATCGGAATCGGACGAATTCCGCTACATCGCCGTTTTCAATACCTGCGATGAGGCCCGTGTTATCCGTTACGACGCCGGCACGGATGAGATTTATGATATATGGGCCGGCAAAACCGAAAAATATACGGGCAGGGCGGAAATTCCCGCGCACGGCGTGAAGCTTATGAGGTGCGGATTATAAAATCCGTCGGTAATCATCAGGGGGTGGATTAAATGGAAAGAGAACCCAATTACAGATTTGCAGGCGCTCAGCCCGACCATATCATGCTGAGCATCAACGGCGACCCGAGATATACTCTCACCGTTACCTGGAGGACATCGGCGGATATTCCGTCGGGGTATCTTGAGTTTTATGAGAAGGGCGGAGAAAAAATGAGGGCCTCCGCCGTGACGAAGCCCTTCAGAAGCGATGTCAGCCTCTCGCATATTCATTTCGCCGCCGCTTCGGGTCTGAAACCCGGCACAAGATACTACTACACCTGCGGTGACGGTGAGCACAGAAGCGAAGAGTTTTATTTTGACACGCAGGAGGAGAATCTGACGCATTTCAGATTTCTCGCCATATCCGACCATCAGAAGGATGACGACCACTACAACCCGGATTACAGCGGGCTCGGCAGATTTCTCTCGCAGGTGCTCGAGGAGAATCCCGATATAAAATTCATCCTCACGGCGGGCGACAACACCAACTGCGGTCAGCACGAAATCCAATGGAACGCGATGTTTGACGGCCTCAAAGGGATTATCGAGCATCTGCCCTATATGATGGCCTGCGGCAATCACGACAACCGCGGCTTCGAGTTTTATTTCCCGCAGGAGGTTAACAGATACTACGCGGAGCCGGCGGAGTTTTTCAACACTCAGCTTGAGCTCTCATATCCCAAAAACGGGCCGGAGGGCTGGCAGACCGAGAATTATTCGTTTGACTACGGCAACGCCCATTTCAACATATTCGGAGTCAATGAGCCCGAGCTCGTCAACGAGTGGGCGGTCCGCGATATAGACGCCTCCGATAAAGAGTGGAAATTCGGCTCCTATCATTTCCCGATGTATTACGCCGGCCCGAATCTTTCAAATGACGACGGCTTCCCGATGATGAGAGACTGCTTTGAGAGGCTCGATGTTCTGTTCAGCGGTCACGAGCATAATTTCTCGCGTACCTATCCCATTAAAAATGAATCTCTCTATGACAGGCCGTCCGAGGGCACGGTGCATTATCAGCTGGGCAACGGCAATTTCAATCCCCCGGGCACCAAGACCTGCGACAAAATCTGGCACTGCGCGTTTTATCCTCAGGAAGAGAATGTCGCCGCCTATACCATTGTGGAAATAGACGGCGCAAAGGCGGGCTTTGTCTCGAAGCTCAATGACGGCAGAATCGTTGACGAGTGCCTGATAGACAAAGAGAACGACGTGATTCTTCCCCGCAGGATAGCGCCCGTCTTCGGCCCCGGCAGAACAAGAATGTTCTACAAAGGAGTGGACCTCGGGCTCTGCGCTTTCAACACGCCGCCCGAGTATAAGGACGGTCTGTGGTTCATCCCGTTCGGAACTCTCGTTTCGTTCATCGGCGGCGATGTAACAAGGGAATCCGGCAAAATGACGCTCTCGGTTTACGGCAAAAAGGTTACTCTTACCGAGGGCAGCGATACCGCGCAGACAGACGGCGGCGCCGTTAAACTCGCGGCCGCCGTTTACAGGGGAAGAGAGAGCCAGCTTTATGCCCCGCTTGACTCCGTATGCAAAATATTCAATATGAAATGGGCATACGCCGAAAGAAACAATTTCCTGACCATAGAAACAAGCGACGAGAGCCAACCCGTACCCTTCCAGCCGTAATTCAGCGCCGGATATCCGGCTTTATAATCATCACCGGGCAGCCGCTTTGCGGCGGCCCGGTTTTTTTCATCCAAGCGTTATCTCGTCGGATTTGCTCAGGAAGAAATTCCTGAAGAAACCCGAATCGATGGTTACAAAGCTGTCTCTGCCCTCAAGCTCAGGGTGTGAGAGGAGCATGCGCAGCGTGATGAGCACGGCGATTTCGTGCTTGCAGAGGAAGTCGTCGTTGAACGGGCAGGTGCAGACGAAGTCGGAGACCGTCTCGCCGTCAAAATCAAACTCCGCCTTATAGACTTCGGTCCCTTTTATGAAGGCGGTGCCCCTGCCGTTTACAATCGAAAACCAGAGCACCTTGCCCGAGGTGCAGTATTCGAGGGCGGGTCCGATTTTGTCGGTATCGACATCCTCGCTTTCTTCAAAGCAGTCAAGGCTGACGCTCCAGCCCTCGCCGCAGATGATATCCTCTTCCTCTTCGCTTTCGGGGTCGCGCGGGGGAATCATTACCGCCGCGAATTTCTCCGCGGTGAAGTCCGTGTCAAAGCTGACCATCTTGTCGTTGACGCGGATGAATTTGCCCGTGATATGGAAATCGGGCTTCGCGATAATCTTCTTGTACTTTGATCTGTCAATCCTAAAATGGGTTGTGACGCTCTCGACAACGCCGGGCTTGCCGTAGAATTTACCCGAAACGTAAACTCTGTCTCCGGGTTCGAGATAAAACTCGTCGTTGTAGTAGTCGAGCGCGCGGCCGCACTCGGCGAATCTGACCTTGGCTACGCAGCGGAAGGGCTCCTTCTCAATGACGCAGGCGGGCTCCGCCGTTTCTTCCGCCCCGGGTTCGTCTCCGCTTTTAAGCTGGAAACCTATAACGTTCTTTTTTCTTAAACTCATGATTCTTTCCTTTCTTGAGTCAATGTGTTTACCGGCTTGCCTTACAATCATATTATAGCGCAGGCAAAGTCCGTTAAAACGGACTTTTAACATCCTCTCCGGGCGTAGAATTAAAACTAAATCAGGCGGCGGAGAACCGGGATTCGGGCAGGATATATATTGAATAATATATTGAAAAATACCGCGCGTGTGGTATAATTATCCTGTGTTGAGGCGCGGCGGCGTAAAGCAATCCCTCAGCCGGGCTGCGCCGCGGAGAATCACGCATAACCCGTGAAAGAGAGGCTTGCCGATATGATAAGAGCGATGGCGTATTTCTTTACAGTTATTTTTACATTCTTTTCGTCCGCCGGAATTCTCCGTAACGGAGCGGAAAACTGGGCTCTCGACATCCCTGTTTATGAAGGCGGAAGAATCTGCGATGAGGTTTATCTTGACGGCTCCGGAATTTTAAGCGATGCCGAAGGCCCCACCGGGAAAGAAAGCAGGATGGAGCTTGTCGGATACACAACAGAGGAAGATTATTCGCAATACTGCGGCCGCCTTGAAGAATCCGGGTTTGAAAAAGTGTATTCCAACTCCCTCGGAGGAGTGCGGTGCGACGCTTTCAAAAATAACGGGAAGCTTTATTACACTTACTTTTCATTCAACAAAAACGAAGCGAGAATCATAGAGGATAATAATTCGGATTCGTTTGAGGATTTCGGCTATTCCTTCGGCGAAGGGGAGGGCGCGACAGTCTATCAGTTTGATTACCCTTACGCCGATTTCGGTGAGCATAAAGACGAGGAGATTTATTCCACAAACGGAATGATGTATATCATAAAACTCGCCGACAACAGCCTTATTGTAATTGACGGCGGCTCCATAAGGCAGTCGTCCGATAAAAACATCGATGAGTGTATGAAGCTCATGCGCAGGATAACCGGCGCCGCGGAAGGTGAGAAGGTCAACATTTCTCTCTGGTACGGAACTCACGGCCACAGCGATCACGTTACGTTTTTCTATAAACTGCTCGGATACTGCCACAGCGAAATAAACCTCGAAAGAGTGATGTTCAATTATCCGTCGCTGTCGCTTGTCGAGCACGATGAAAGAATCGATATGTACCGCAACAGACTCGGTGAGCTCTGCCCGGATGTGAAATATCTCTGCCCCCATACGGGAATGAGCTTCAATATCGCCAACGCAAAAATCGATGTCCTTTATACGCAGGAGGATGCCGTCAGCGCCCTTACGGGCAAAACTCCCGTTGATAACGCCAACGACGGCTCAACGGTCTGCCGTATAACCGCGGCGGGCAAACGCTTCCTTGTCACGGGCGATATCAATGTGCTCGCGCAGGATAAAATCCTCTCTCTTCACGACAGGAGCGAGATAAAATGCGATATCCTGCAGGCCGCCCATCATCTCTATAATCCCATAGCGTTGATCTATGATTTCGCAGACGCGGAATATGTGCTCTGCCCCATGTCGGAGGGCAGAGGGGCGTGGCTCCCGGGGAATGCCTCGGCCCGCCTTTTCTACGGCAGGTCTCAGATGCTCTACGCGGGCAACGCAATGTATATAATCGAAATGAATAAAGACGGCCTCACCCTTACGGAGGAACACTCAGCCTGCGTCCCCTACGACGGCTCCTCAATGAATGAGATTCATTGAGATAGTGCGGGAGCGCTTCTTCGCTAAAGTATCGATATAAAACGGGAAACCGTTTATTCAAACGGCAAGTAAATTATTAAAAGGTG
>CACZTQ010000203.1 GCA_902784155.1 Oscillospiraceae bacterium | reverse complement strand
TGACCTTGGCAAGATTGCTCTCGAATTCCTCTCTGTCAACTTCTCTGAGCACCTTTTTGCCGAATACGCCCGCAACCGCTTCCATTTCTTCTCTGACGGCGGCGTAATCGTCGGTGAGGTCGGAGTGGTCCGCGCCCGTGTCAATAATGCACAGAGCGTGATTTGCAGAAGAGAAATCAAAATCTATTTTGTTAATAACCGGCAATTCGGGGTCCTTGAAATCGATTTTAATGAAGCTGCCGACAGAGCAGGCCATCTGGTCCATAAGGCCGCAGGGCTTGCCGAAATAAGCGTTCTCCGCGTACTGTGAGATTTTCGCTATCTCGACGGGGTCAATCTTTCCGCCGTTATAAAGATGGTTGAGAATCGTGCAGATAAGAACTTCAAAAGCCGCTGAAGAGGAGAGGCCGGAGCCGCTCTTTACATCCGAGGCTGTTGCCGCGCAGAATCCGCCGATGTTATAGCCTCTGTCTTTGAATGCCTTGCATATTCCTCTAATGAGGGAAGCGGAATGACCGGTTTCAACCTGTCTCGCGCTCAGGTCATCAAGAATGATGGTGTCCATATTATAGCCTTCGGATTTGACTTTTATCACATTGTCATCGGTGAGGCAGGCGACTGCTATGGCGTCAATGTCAACGCCGGCCGCAATAACTTTGCCGTGATTGTGGTCGGTGTGGTTGCCGCCGATTTCGCTTCTGCCGGGCGCGGAGAATACCGCAACCTTTTTGCCCTCACCGTATATTTCGTCAAATTCTTTTGAAACTCTCAGATATCTTTCCTTCTGGGCGGGAATATCCTCGGGCTTGTAGATGAAGCTGAGACAGCTGTCGTAATTGCCTGCGGTCAGGTTTTCTCTTACTAATGAATTGTCGGTCATGTCGGGACTTCCTTTCAGTTTTTTTCTTCTGATTATTTTTGCAATCGCGGTAACAAGTTTTTCCGAAACGTTCCAGACCCCGTTTGCGCTCAGACACGTGAATCCGCTGATGAATGTGATGAACGCGAGGGGAATCAGAAATCCGGGAGTCAGCGGATCATAAAGATTACGGCCCGCGATGGTGAATGACAGGAGCCTTGGCAAAACTCCGATTATCGACAGCAGAATAAATCTGATATAGCCGAAATCGAGTGAGCCGTAAATTGAAGATTTAAGGTTATATGACAGAATCGGTACCATACCCATTGTAACCAGCACAACCGGGCTGCCCGTACCGTCTTCCGACTGGATTATGTGGCGCAGAAACTCGTTTTTTCTTATCAGCTTCCACGCTCCGCCGGCTCCCCATTTTTTACCCCAGAAGTATTTGATGGTCATCTGCGCCGCCGTGCCCACTATATTAACGGGAATGGCTATGTAGGAGGGCAGCACCGCGCCGGCGATGAAGCAGACCGTGGATGTCGTGTAAATCGGAATAACTGTTTTTATGACATAAAGCGCCAGTATGACTCCGATAAACAGCCACGTGTCGCGAATCAGGAATATTTTATCCTCGAGCCTGTGCAGGAATTCCTGATACTGCTTCCACCACGTCCACATCCACTCATATCTCAGCAGAAACACAAGCGCAATGGACAGAAATGAAAGAGTAACCAGAATAAGTCCGGTAATCAGCAGGAGGCGTTTTGTCGCTTTGCTGTTTCTCAAATCAAAATCTCTCCGTTTAAGATTATTTACCTTTCTATTCTAATACAAAATATAGAAATAATCAACATATAAATAAAATATAAAATTTATAGTGAAATTAACAATTCAATATGATATAATAAATTCCGAGGTGAGTAATTATGAAAACAGTAATTCTTGACGGATACGCCGAAAATCCCGGAGATCTTTCGTGGGACTGGCTCGGGGAATACGGCGAATTCACCGTTTATGACAGGACTCCGGCTGAGCTGATAGACGAGAGATGCGCCGGATACGACACCGTTATTACCAATAAGACATCGCTGACAAAAGAGACTCTCGAAAAAATCGTGAACCTTAAATATGTCGGCCTTATCAGTACGGGTTTTAATGTTGTTGACTGGGAATACTGCAAATCAAAGGGGATTCCCGTTTGCAACATCCCTTCATACAGCACCATGGCTGTGGCCCAGAATGTTTTCGCTCATATTCTTCACTACACAAATCAAGTAGCCGCTCACTCCGAATCTGTTCATGCGGGCGGCTGGGCGGCAAGCCCGGATTTTTCATATCAGGTGGCGCCCGTATACGAGCTTCTAGGAAAAACAATCGGAATTATAGGATTCGGTAAAATCGGCAGCACCGTCGCGGGGATTGCAAAAGCCTTCGGAATGAAGGTTCTCGCTCAGTCAAATCACCCAAAAGATATTGACGGCGTTACATTCACCGACCGTGAAACTCTTATTGCGCAGTCAGATTTCATAACGATTCATACGCCTCTGACTCCCGATACGGAGAATATGGTTAACGCGGATTTTCTCTCAAAAATGAAAAAGACGGCTATGCTTATCAACACCTCGAGAGGCCCCGTCATTGACGAGTACGCTCTTGCGGATGCTCTTAAAAACGGAATGATAGCCGCGGCCGGTCTCGACGTTATGAGAAAAGAGCCGCCCGAAAAGGATAACCCGCTCTGCTCGCTGCCGAATTGCTCAATTACACCCCATATTGCCTGGGCGGGGTATGAGACCAGACAGCGCCTTATGGATATATGCAAAGACAATATCAGGGCTTATTCTGAAGGTAAGCCGATTAACCTGGTTTATTGAGGAGATAATATGAAGATTCTTGTGATTGACGGTCACGGCGGTCAGCTCGGTGCCCAGGTAATAAAAGCGGTAAGAGGCAGCTTTGATAATGTTGAAATCATGGCTGTCGGCACCAACTCGGCCGCTACTATGACTATGCTCAAAGCGGGCGCGGATAACGCCGCGACGGGCGAAAACCCCGTGATTGTCGCCTGCAGAAGCGCCGATATAATCATAGGCCCCGTCGGCATCGTTATCGCCGATTCGCTTTACGGTGAAGTGACTCCCGCCGCAGCCGCAGCTGTCGGGCAGGCGGACGCCGTGCGTATTCTTATTCCGATGAATAAATGTGATAATATTGTCGCCGGAGTTCCCGATTTATCGACATCATCCCTGATTGAGGATGTAATAAAAAAACTGAAACAGATAATATAAAAAAGCTGCCTCAGGGCAGCTTTTTTAACTATTTTATTATCTCCGCTTTCCAGGAAAAATCAAATTCCCCGCCGGGCTCAAGGGCCTGAATCTCGCGCTTTTTCGATATGTCGTCAACGGGCTCGTGAGTGTCGTTTATGCCGTACCAGGGCTCTATGCAGACATAGGGAGCGCCGGGTTTTGCCCAGATTCCGAGAACGGGAGCGTCGCCGAATGTGAACTCTATCTCATTCTCGCCCTTTATGCGAAGCTTCTTTGAGAGTAAACCCGATATAATCAGAGCGTCCGGCTCAAAAATATCTTTGGTTATTTCGATGGTTTTCTCATTGTTGAGAAGCGGGAACTTTTTATCAATGAGAAGATTTGTGCCGTCAATCCTTTCGGTGCAGACGGTTTCTTCCTTCTCAAACTCTATTGTATCGCCGACCTTGCAGTTAAAGGCGGGGTGGGCTCCGATTGAGAAGTACATTTTCTTCCCGTCTCTGTTATATACGCTCAACGTATTGACAAGCGCTCTGCCCGAGAGCTCGAATGAGGCCCTGAGCTCAAACTCAAAAGGATATTTTGCGAGAGTGGATTCGTCGCTTTTAAGCGAGAATACCGCTTTTGCTCCTTCGCACTCGATTACTTCAAAGTCAAGCTTTCTCGCGAGACCGTGTTTCGGCATGGAGTATTCTTTTCCGTTATAATAATATCTGTCGGAATTCAGCTGACCTATTACCGGAAACAGGATGGGCGCCTGCCCGTACCATATTTCCTCTCTGCCGTACCAGATATACTCCTTGCCGTTTTCCTTTGATTTCAGCGAGTGAAGCTCCGCTCCGTGAGAATTGATTTCGCAGCTGAGATACTCATTTTCTATTTTGTAAAACATAATTCCGCCTCCGTTTCATTACAGAAAAATGATATAACTTTTTGTCTGCAATGTCAAATATTATATTGATTATTATTATATTTTACATATTGTATTGAGTTTTTTATTAATGTATAATTTATCCATAATGTAAGAAAGCGAAGTGAGTGAATGAAAACTAAGCAAAAGATTATCATCGTTTTCCTGCTGGTGCTGTTTATAGGCGCCTCGGTTTTTATGTCATTCAATATGATTTCAAGACCGACCTATGAATTCACCTACACCGATAATTATAAGGATACAGGTAAATCCGGATATGTTTTCGACGGCTTCAACGGCAACGGAAGCACCTCCGAAATTCATATCGGTCACCCGTATTCAAAGTCGGGCGGAAACTGGGTCGAGGATAAGAGCGCCGATGTTATTGCCGTTGACAATTATACTCTTGTCAGCGACGAGTATGTCAAATACATTTATATAGGGCCCGGAGTTGAATATATCGATGAGCAGGCTTTTGTCTATTGCAAGCAGCTCAGGGCGGTGTATGTTGACGACGCGAATCCGAATTACTGCGATGTTGACGGCGTTCTTTATACCAAGGATATGAAAACAATAATTCTTTATCCTATCTGCCGCTGCACTCAGCTTGTCTATGACGATATCGCGGAATACGGCGAGGTTAAGAATATAGGCCTCGATTTCAAAGAGAGCTTTGAAATCACGGGCAAAGACGACGATGAATTATTCACTTCACTTCATAAGCAGATAAGAGATACAAACGGCGATGATTTTACGCGCGAGCTCTTTGACGAGCTTCTTGAGAGAAAGGTCGCGGCGCCGTATATCGGCACATACTATGTCCTCAAAGAAAAGACCGAAAACAGTCTGAAGGTTGAGAAGGCGTGGAGCTGCGATGAAAAATACACCATCGAAAACGGAGTCGAAAGAATTGCGGGCAACTGCTTTTATAAATGCGACCGTCTTGTTGAAATCAATATACCAGACACCGTTAAGGAAATCGGAAATATGGCTTTCTTCAAATGCTACGGTACTTCGCTTCTCCGTTTGCCCGACTCTCTCGAATACATAGGCAACGACGCTTTCAGCTACTGCGAAAATATGAAGTACGCCGTCTATATTCCGAAGTCGGTTACTCATATAGGCCATCACGCTTTCTATAAATGCAGGAACGACCTTGTTTACTATATGGGCGCAGAGTCCGAAGACGGAATCGAGCTTGGAGGCAGGTGGCAGGCGAGGAGCGATAACAGATTTGATGCCGACCCGCCGCTCTGGGGTATGTCACGCGATGAATGTGACAAATATAATCAGAAGCTTTATGATGAGGATGCGAAGGCAGCCGCCGAGGCGGAGAAAAACGCGCAGCAGAATGACAATAATTCCAATTCCTCCAAAGGCGAGGTCAACACTCTGTTCATTAAGCTGATTATGATATTCTTCTTTATTCCCGGCTTTATCTATATCGGTGTTCAGGTTATCAGAGCGCTGTTCAAAGAGGATTTCCTTATGACGGCGAGAGGAAAGAAAAAGCTTGAGAAGCTGAAAGAAGAGAAAGAAAGAATACATCAATCCTATATCGAAGCCGGAAGGGGCGGCGAAGGCGAAGAAGCCGAGCCCGGCGGAAATGAAGAAGAAAGCGGGAAAGGAGGGGACGAATAATGTCCGATAATTCAAAAGGAGCAAAAGTCAGGGCTTTTGTCGGAGAATTCAAAGACCATTGGAATACTCCAAAAGAGGGCAGATACGTTCCCTATAAAGAATACCTCTCTGTTTTCTTCGGCGTCGGAGGAGACTACGCGCTTCAGAGAGTTCTGAATTATCTCTCTTTCGGTACCGGCTGTTTCCTCGTGATTTTCTATTATGAAATACCCGTTCTCACTTTTTCGATAATCGGCGCATTCTTTATGATTCAGGGCTACTTCTGGAGCATACTGAATATGATAATCACCGACAATCTCGGCTATCTTCCGAAAAAAACCGAGAAGAGGATGTATATACTGTATTTCTTCTTTACGGCTCTCGGAATACTTTTCCTTGTTTTTGATTTCTCGTCACTTATTCCCTTCCCCGAGAGGATGAAAAACTATCTCGAATCCTTCCCGGGAATCAATATGCGCAATACGCTTAAAATTTTCGGCGCTCACTGGCTTGTTTGCGGATACGGAGGCGCGAGAGCGATATTCATCCGCAAAAAGTGGCTCCCGAAACTCGGCAGATACAAGCTTTTTGCTTATCCCAACGTCATCCCGGCGATGATACTGGTCCTTCTCATCTGCTGGCTCCCGCTCTATGAAAAGCCGCTTTATGAGCGCGTTTGGATGCTCTATCTGCTCTTCTCGCTCTACGGAATGTTTACCTACACGGGCGGCGTATCCGCCATATCAAACACCATCTCTCCCGACCCGCATGAGAGAATGCTCGTCAGATGTTATCCCGAGAAGCTCAGCCATCTTTTCAACTCTGTCGTTGTTATGTCGGTGCTGCCTCTTCTCGCCTCAACCTTCACGGGCGATATTACAAATATAAACACTTACAGATATATTATCCCGATTATGATGATGCTCTGCACTCTGCTTATGTTCAGCGGTATGGGCAACATCAAGGAAAGAATTCCCCAGCCGCCGATTGAGAAGAAAAAATACATTCCCTTCTGGGACGGCCTCAGGGGCGTAATCAAGAATAAATATCACTGGATAAACGCGATATCCGGTCTTATTGACGCTCTCGGAAACGGTTCTCTCTATGTCAAGGATATAATTCTGATTTATACCTGGAGAGAGAGGGGAATTATCTATGTTATCGTTCAGAATATCGTTTCGATGATGGGTAACCCCGGCGCATTTCTCGCTCCCTGGATAAGAAAAAGATTCCAGTATAAAACGCTTGTAATATTTAAACGGCTTGTTTTGGCGGGGCAGTGCTTCGGCTATATCTGCGCCTTCTATTTCTTCAAGGATAATTATTTTATGAGCGGTCTTATAATGCTCATTTCGCTTTGTATCGGCGATATGCTCAACAGCGCCATCGAGCTTGCGGACCAGGATATGGGAGTCCGTTTGAGGGACTATCAGATGTATCTTTCGGGCGAAAGACTTGAGAGCTATACGGGCATTGTCGGCTGGTTCACGGGCCCGTTTTCGGCGATTATCAGCCTTATAATTCCCATTCTTTTCTACCGCGTGGGATTCACCTCGGATTACGACATATTGTTTGTTGACGATATAAGAAGCAAATGTATGATGATAGGTATGGCTTTCGACTTTGTCGGCCACCTGCTCTGCATTATTCCCTACGCTCTCTTCTGGGATTATACCGATGAGAAGCACGCAAAAGTCATAAAGATTCTCGAAGAGAGGGAGCGCCTTGCCAACGAGGGCGCGAGCGAAGAGGAAATCTACGCTGTCGGAAAAGGCGAAAAGCTTTGATAAAAAATATTACGGGAACCGCGGCTGCCGGCTGAGGTTCCCGGATTTTTATTATAAAAATATTGTCTGAGCCGTTGTTGTGTGATATAATTATAAAGATAATTCTATACACCGGAGATATAATTATGAAACTGCTTGCAATAGACGGAAACAGCATAGTCAACCGCGCTTTCTACGGTATCAAACTGCTGACCACAAAAGACGGAAAGTATTATACAAACGCGATTTTCGGCTTCCTCAATATTCTGCTCAAGCTCAATTCCGATATCAAGCCGGATGCCGTGGCCGTTGCGTTTGATGTCAAAGAGCCGACATTCAGGCATAAGATGTATGAAGGCTACAAAGCAAACAGGCACGGAATGCCCGACGAGCTCGCCGCGCAGATGCCCGTGCTTAAAGAGATAATTGCGGCAATGGGCTACAGGATAATCGAATGCCCCGGCTGGGAGGCGGATGATATTCTCGGCACTCTTGCGGGAGCGGCAGGCGAGGATGATTTCTGCTATATCGCCACCGGAGACAGGGATTCCCTGCAGCTTGTCAGGGATAACGTCAATGTGCTTCTCGCGACGACAAGGATGGGCAACACATCAACAACAAAATATGACACCGTAAAAATCAAGGAGGATTATCTCGTTGATTCTCCGGCGCTGCTCATTGATATCAAAGCGCTTCAGGGAGATTCTTCCGACTGTATTCCGGGCGTTGCGGGAATCGGCGAAAAGACCGCGAAGGATCTTGTTTCAAAATTCGGAACAATAGATGATATTTACGGAGAGCTTGATAAGCTTGATATAAAGCCCGGTGTCCGCGCAAAGCTTGAAGCCGATAAGGATATGGCGTATCTGAGCCGTACTCTCGGCACCATCAGCAAAGAGGCGCCCGTCGATAAGGATTACCGTGATTATATCCCGGGAGAGGTCGACGCCTTCAAGCTAACATCCGTTCTCTCGCGCCTCGAGATGTTCAAAATGATTGAGAGGCTGAATCTCAAGCCCGCCGTTTCCGCCGCTGCAGCAGAGGATGCCGGCGGAAAGAGCGATGATGTCAATACAGAATCCTACACGGCTGAGGATTTAAAACTTCTTTATAACACGCTGAAAAAAGAAGGGGAGGCATACTTCACCTTTGACAGCGGTATCTTCTATGTGGCGGCAGAAAACGGAGTGGCGGTTGTCGAGCCTCAGAATGAAGGCTATCTCGGCTTTTGCGAAGACTTCCTCTACGATAAGACGATTAAAAAATATACATATAATTCCAAGTATCTTTACTCGTTTTTCTATGATTACAGGATTGACCTTGAGATAAACAACATAACGGCCGACGCGATGCTCTCGGCTTATATAGTCAACCCCTCCGGAGATTTTTCGCTCAAAAGAATCATCGAAGAATACGCCGGAATTATCAGCGATAAAACAGACGATATTGTTTTTTGCACCGCGTATCTTAAAACAGCCTGTGTAAATCTCGAAGCGACAGTTGCTACAAACGGTCAGCGCGAGCTTCTTTCTGAAATCGAGCTTCCTCTTGCGAGAGTTCTCGCCTCTATGGAGAGAGAGGGTTTTGAAATCGACACCGAAGGAATTGAAAAATTCGGAAAAGAGATTTCGGATAAAACCGACAGCCTTATCTCGGAGATATATTCCGAAGTCGGGTATGAATTCAATCTTAATTCTCCGAAGCAGCTCGGAGAAGCGCTGTTTGAAAAAATGGGGCTTCCGGCAAAGAAAAAAACAAAGACCGGTTATTCCACCAACGCGGAGGTGCTTGAAGAGCTTTCTCGGGATTACCCCGTCGTTTCGAAAATTCTCGAATACCGCACTTACGCAAAGCTGAAATCGACTTACTGCGACGGCCTTCTCAAGGTTGTCGGCGAGGACGGCAGAGTTCATTCGAGCCTCAATCAGACCGAGACGCGCACAGGCAGGATTTCGTCAAGCGAGCCGAATCTTCAGAATATTCCGGTCCGCTCTCAGCTCGGCAAAGAGATGAGAAAGTATTTCAGGGCAAAGAAGGGCTATACCCTTGTTGATGCCGACTATTCTCAGATTGAGCTTCGCGTGCTCGCTCATATGGCCAACGATAAGAATATGATTGAGGCCTTCAATAACGGCGACGATATTCATGCGATAACCGCCTCACAGGTATTTGATATGCCTCTTATGATGGTCACTCCGCTTATGAGGAGCAGAGCCAAGGCGGTAAACTTCGGAATCGTTTACGGCATCGGTCCGTTTTCGCTGTCCAAAAATATCGGCGTTTCGGTACCCGAGGCAAAAGAGTATATAGATAATTATCTCTCGCATTTCAGCTCCGTGAGGGATTATATGAAGCGCGTGGTCGAAAAGGCACACTCGGACGGATATGTCGAAACAATCCGCCACCGCAGAAGATATCTTCCCGAGATAAATAACTCCAACGCCAATATCAGGGCGGGCGCTGAAAGAATGGCTATGAATATGCCGATTCAGGGTACCGCCGCGGATATAATCAAAATCGCGATGATAAAGGTCAGCGAAGCCCTTGAAAAGATGAATGTCAGAGCAAAGCTTATCCTTCAGGTCCACGATGAGCTGATTGTCGAAGCGCCCGAGGAGGA
>CACZTQ010000202.1 GCA_902784155.1 Oscillospiraceae bacterium | reverse complement strand
TCCGATAACTTTAATCTGAACGGCACTCTCGTATTCGTTGTCAATTTCAAACGCCATTACTCTTACCTCCGAAAGTATTTGAAAACAAATATAACTGTGCAGATTATAATACTACCTTATAATATCATAAGAAAAATGAAAATACAATATAATTTTTCATTTTTTTATTTTTTGGCTTTTTTCCGATTATGCGGCCGTATTCTGCGTCTGATTTGTGATTGTTGTATCAACTGCGGCCGTATCCTGCGCGGGTGCGGATACGTCTGTATCCGTGACGGATTCCGTATCGGCGTCTGTTGCCGTCGCTTCCTGCGCGGGCTCTTCGGGCGCTGTGATTTCCTCGGCCTTTTCAAGATACGCCGTAACCTCGGGGATATCCTTGAGGTCATCCGGCGCGAAAACCGCCTTTTTCTTTATTGAAAGGTCGAGCACTCCGTACTGAGCGGGCGAGAGCTTATTCTCTTCGTCAATGGATTTTTTGGCAAGCGAGATTTTATTGGGAATGTTGCCGGTGTCTCCGAGGCGAACGAGAATCCTGCCGTCGTGAATCAGATAAACGGAGTTGAGGTCCGAGATATTGATTAACGATATATCGCCGAATTCCTCATTCTGAGCCGCCGTATATATTTCGGTGAGCACCTTCTTCGCCGGGTCGTCGCCGGCCTTTGAGGAGAAGCTCAGGGGTTTGCCGAGCTCGTAGGTCGCGATTCCGCTGCATTCAACCGGGATTACGCCCGACGGGACAGCGGGAACAGGCTCGAGCATCTTGAGGTTTTCGTTTGTGAGGGCGAATATTTTGGCGGAAAGCTCGACGGCAAAGACCTTCTTCGCTGTCTTCGCGTTTACGCTGAGAGTCTTGGGGAATTTCCTCGCGACGGTCACGCCGTCGGTATAGGGGAGAGCCGCCTCGACAACGTCGGCGAGTTCTTCCGTATCAACCGTGAACATGCTCCTGCCTCTCGAGGCGGCGAGCACGTTTATGATTTCGTCCTGAGTGTAGGGGAATTCGCCCTTTACCGTTATCGTCTCGACTCTGCAAAAGACAAACGCCGACACAGACAGCGCGATTACCGCAATAAAAGCGAGAATAACGCCGGCTGCAATAAGCTTTCTTCTTTTTCTGATTCTGGCTATTTCCGCCTTGCTTCTACGGGGTGCATTGCTCATTTCATTTACCGCCGTTCAGTTCGCAGAGAGTGTTGTAAATACGTTCTGCGGAATCCCTTACCGCCATATCTCCGGCTTTTTTGCCGATTTCAGCAAGTTTCTCCCTGTCCGCGAGGAGGGAGTTCACCGTTTCGGTCAGCTTTTCCGGAGTGAGATCTTTTTCTTCTATTATCAGCGCCGCTCCGTTGTTGACAAGAGCCATGGCGTTGTGATACTGGTGGTTTTCCGCAACATAGGGGGAGGGGATGAGGATTGACGCCTTGCCCGTCGCCTGCAACTCGCTGAGCGTGCTGGCTCCCGACCTGCATATTACAAGGTCGGCGGCGGGGAGACATCCGGGTATATCAATGTATTCCGTGATTCTTATGTTTTTATGGGCGGCGAGGTCGATTCCCGCTTCGGCGAGTTTTTCCGTAAAGCCGCCGCCGTTTTTGCCCGTGGCGTGAAGGAAGACACAGTCGTTGTCATCCGCCTTCGCGCATATCATACCGAATACCGCGTCGTTGACGGGCTTCGCCCCGAGCGAGCCGCCCATCGAGAGTATGAGAGGCAGACCTCCGAGGTCGAGCTCCTCCCTGCATTTTTCGGGGTCGCGCGAGAGAATATCGCCTCTTATCGGAAGCCCCGTAACTGTTACGGGGTTTTTCGGTTTCATATACTGCGCCGCTTTTTCGCTTGTGAGCATAACTCTGTCAACCTTTTTGGCGAGAGCTTTGTTGGTCACTCCCGGGAAGGCGTTCTGCTCGTGAATCGCGGTGGGTATCTTCATTTTTGCGGCCATCCTGAGGACGGGGCCGCTCACATATCCGCCGAAACCTATGACGAGGTCCGGCCTGAATTTCTTTATAATCTTTTTCGCCTGCGAGGAAGACCTGAGCAGTTTTGAGAGCGTGACAAGATTATGCTTTATGTCTTCGGGCCTGAAGGAACGGTAAAAGCCCTGAATATCTATGAATTCAATGTTGTACCCCGCTTTGGGCACAAGAGTCGATTCCATTTTTTCCTTTGTGCCTACAAACAGGATTTCGGCATCGGGATTCTTTGATTTGATGAAACCCGCGGTTCCGAGGGCGGGGTTGATGTGGCCGCCCGTACCGCCTGCCGCTATGAGAATTCTTTCAGCTTTCAACATTATTATCTGCACCTCTGCTGTCTTTTGAAATACCGAGCACAAGCCCCATACTTGCGAGCGAAAACGCCATTGACGTACCGCCGTCGCTGAAGAACGGGAGTGAGATTCCCGTGTTGGGAATTGCGGATGTTGCGACCGCAACGTTAAGAATCACCTGAAGCGCCATCTGTGTGCTTATTCCGAGCGCGACAAGCGAGCCGTAATATGTTTTTGATCTGTGAGCTATCACGAATCCTCTGACAACAAGCACTCCGAAGAGAGCGAGCAGAAAAATCGAGACAACGAAGCCACCTTCTTCGGCGAGCACCGCGAATATAAAGTCGTTGGCCTTCTCGGAGAGATTGCTGACTTTCTGACCCGACTGGCCGAATCCGACTCCCTTTATTCCGCCGGAGCCGATACCGTAGAGCGACTGAAGAACCTGCCTCGCGTCTCCCTGCTGTTCTTTAAGCGTAAGGCTTTCGCCGGAGAGAACCTTTTTCCATATCAGGATTCTGTCTATCTGATATCCTTTGATTCCCGGAATGTGAAGCAGAATTGTCGGCTTCCACACAACAATCAGCAAAACGAATACCACTATCGCGGTTACTACGACAAACCATTTCTTTGACATATCGCCATACCACATCATCGCGTAGCCGATTCCCAGGAAAAGAATCGCGCCCGAGAGGTGGCTCTCGGCTATAAGCAGAATCCCGAAGGTGCACGTGATAGCGAGAAACGCAAAAAACTGTTTCGGGTCCGAGTGGTCTTTCTTGTATTTATCTATCAGATACGCCATCCACATAATGAAGGCGATTTTGGCTATTTCGGAGGGCTGGAAGAAAAACAGACGCCTGTGGGTGCCGTTGTATCCGCCCCTGAAAAGAACCGCAATCAGCGTTATCAGACACAGCGCGACAAACGCGGCCGACAGTTCCCTGTAAACGTGAACGTTTGTTTTGGCAACCACAAACATTACGAAGATTCCGAGCAGAGCGGCCAGAAGCTGGGATAAATTCTCATAGCTTGCGGAGTAATGAGTTACAAGACCGAAAGCTGTCAGGGCGAGCACAAGAAGCAGGTAGGGCTTATCCATACTTCCGTCTTTTCTGAAAACGGGCTTGATGTTTTTGAAGCCGGTTACTGTCTGCTTGATTTCGGGAATTATGTATTTGTGAAAAACAGCCGATGTTCTCTTCCCGGCCGCGTTTATGACAGCCTGAGCGGTTCCCATACGTTCACCTCCGTTCGCCGAGTATTCCGTAAAGTCCGTTGATTATTTCTTCAAGTTTCATCCCGCGGCTTGCCTTGAACAGCACTGCGTCGCCCGGGGCGACCTCGTCTGCCAGCGAGACGGTGAGTTCCTCTTTGTTATCAAAGTGTCTTACATCGCCGAGACCGAGCTCCTTCGCTTTTGCGGCGGTGTATTCCGAATTTTTGCCGTAGGTGAAAAGAATGTCGATTCCGTTCTCCGCGGCGTATCTGCCGACCGCCTCGTGAGCGGTTCTGCTGTAATCGCCGAGCTCGAGCATATCTCCCGTGACGGCGATTTTTCTTTTGCAGTTCATATTGCCGAGAACAGACATCGCGGCCGCCTGCGAATCGGGGCTCGCGTTGTAGCAGTCCTCGATAAAAGTCATGCCGAATTTTTTCACTATATTCTGACGCATTCCGGTGGGTCTGAAGCTTTTAAGGGCTTCAAGCGCATCCCCGGGCTCTATTCCCGCCAGCGACCCCGCCGCAACGGCGGCAAGGGCGTTGCTGATGTTGTGGCGGCCCGTAAAGGGTAGGCAAACCTTTACGGAGCCGCCTTCGAAACGGCACGTGAAAACCGTTTCAACATCTGTGGAGGTAATCTCTTGCGCCTTGAAGGCGCAAGCGGAGTTTTCAATACCGTAGTAGATTACGGGCCGTGAGCCCGTATCGGCTTTCGAAAGCATATCGTCGTCGCCGTTGAGTATAACGGGAGAGGAGCTTTTCATTCCCTCGAGAATTTCAAGCTTCGCCTTGAGTATTCCCTCGCGCGAGCCGAGATTCTCAATGTGGGAAACGCCGATATTCGAGATGACCGCCGCGTCGGGCTTTACCGCCCGCGTCATTCTTGAGATTTCGCCGAAATGGTTCATTCCCATTTCGATAACCGCCGCGCGGTGCGATTCATCAAGATTGAAAAGGGTGAGCGGCACGCCTATCTCGTTATTGAGGTTGCCCTCGTTTTTAAGGGTTTTGTATTTTGATGACAGGACCATGTAAATCATTTCCTTGGTTGTAGTCTTGCCGACCGAGCCTGTCACGCCGAATGTTTTTATATCAAAGAGACTTTTGAAATAACCCGCGAGGTCAAGAAGCGCGCGCCTTGTATCCCCGACGATTATCTGTCTTTCTCCGAGACCGCAGTCTCTCTCAGTCATCGCGCAGAGCGCGCCGTCTTCAACCGCCTTCGCGGCGAAAGCGTTGCCGTCAAAATTATCTCCGCGCAGAGCTATGAACAGGCAGCCCGGAGTAATCTTACGGGTGTCTGTGCAGATTATATCGGTTTTTCCTTCAAGTTCCGAGGACGACCCTGCCGCCGCGGCGATTTCTTTGAATGACAGAGGAATCATAGTCTTTTTATTTCAGAAGGTCTGAAACAATCTCTCTTTCGTCATAGTGAATTTTCCCTGTGGAAAGAATCTGGTAGGTTTCGTGCCCCTTGCCCGCGAGCAGGATAACGTCTCCCTCGCCGGCAACGGACATTGCCTTTGCAATCGCTTTGGTCCTGTCGGGCTCGACAATAACCTTGGCGTTGTGGCGCTTGCTCACGCCCGCGAGTATATCACTTATTATGGCTCCGGGGTCTTCGGAGCGCGGGTTGTCGGATGTGATTATTGCGGTATCGGCAAGGTCGGAGCCGATTTCGCCCATAACCGGGCGCTTCGTCCTGTCTCTGTCTCCGCCGCAGCCGAATACGGCTATGATATTGCCCTGAACGACCTCTCTGAGCGCGGTTATCGCGTTCTGAAGGCTGTCGGGAGTATGGGCGTAATCTATAATCACCGTGTAGGGAGTTCCGGTCGGAACGACCTCCATTCTCCCGGGAACGCCGCGAGAATTCCTTACGGCTTCAATCGTTTCCTCATAATCCATACCCAGCTCAAGCAGGCAGATTATCGCGGACATTGAATTGTAAATGCTGAATTTGCCGGGAACGGGGAAGAATACTCTGCCGATATGGTCGTTGCTGACCAGCTCGTATTTAACGCCCGAGGCGGTCATCTTGACGATTTTTGCCGAGTAATCGCTTGTGTCGCTGTTTACGGAGTAAGTGACCTTGCGGCAGGGGGTGCCGGACATCATATATTCCGCCGCCTCGTCGTCTATATTGAATATACCCGTCTTTGTGTTTTCAAAGAGTATATGCTTTGCTCTTTTGTAATTGTCAAAGGTTTCGTGATAATCGAGGTGGTCCTGAGTGAGGTTTGTGAATATTGCGCTCTCGAATTCAATCCCGTCAACCCTGCGCTGATCGAGCGCCTGAGAGCTTACCTCCATAACGCAGTATTCACAGCCGTTTTTAACCATCCTGTCAAAGAGGGCAAAGAGCTCGGAGGGGTCGGGAGTCGTAAGGGAGGCGGGTATCTCTTCTCCGCCGCCGAGAATGTTTTTGACCGTTCCTATCATACCGGTTCTGTGACCGGTTGCCTCAAGGGCAGACTGAATGACAAAGGAGGTGGTGGTTTTGCCGTTTGTGCCTGTTATTCCTATCAGCCTGAGCTTTCTCTCCGGGTGCCCGTAAAAAGCGGAACAAAGGAGCGTATATGCGCTCCTTGTATTCTCAACAAGAATCTGATTGGGCAGACCGAGATCGCGGGCAACGACAACGGCCGCCGCTCCCGCCTGCATAACCTCGGCGGCTTTTGAGTGACCGTCAAAGCGCCTGCCTTCTATGCAAATAAATATACATCCCGGCCCCGCTTTTGAGGAGTTGTCGGTAATCGCGGTGACTTCTCTGTCCTCAAACGGGCAGGAGATATTCAGATCTGATAACAGTTCGGAGAGTTTCATTTTTTATCCTCGCTTAGTCTTCGGTGCTGTCGCCTATATTTTCATAAGTCTTGAAATAGACCGTTATAATTGTTCCGTAATCCGCGGTGGTGCCGGGTTCGATTGTCTGCTCGTAAGAGATAACTCCCGAATTAGAGTTGCCCGAAACCCTGACATTGAGTCCCTCGGATGCGGCGTATTTGCGGACCGCTTTGACGCTCATTCCCGTTAAATCGGGAACGGTGACCGAGAGGCGGTCCTCTTTGTTATCCGTTGTGTAGAGAGCCACCACTCCGCCCTGTGGAATAGTCTGTCCGCCTGCGGGGCTCTGGCTTATAACCGTGCTCCCCGAGCCGATTACTCTGACGCTGAAGCCTTTTTCTTCAAGCTTCGCTGCCGCTGTCGCGGCGTCCTGGCCGATAACGCCGGGCGTCATGGTATCAAGCTGTGACTGCTCTTTTTCGGTATATTGTCTCTCCACTCCGAGATACTCGAGAGAGGCCTCCATTATCTTTGCCGCCGAAGGGGCGCAGACCGTGGAGCCGTTCATCTCGCTGACGGGCTCGTCAACGATGAGCAGGAGAGCTATTTCCGGATTATCCGCCGGCGCGAAGCAGGCGAATGAAGCTATGTATGTGCCTTTGAGCTGATATTTCTGGGTTGTACCCGTTTTACCGGCTATTCTGTATCCCGCAACGTAGGCGTTGCGGCCGGTACCGGTCTTGCAGACATCCTCCATCATGGATGTGACTTCCGCCGCAGTCCCGGCTGAGATGACCTGCCTTCTGACAGTCGGCTGAGTCTTTTTGATTATATTGCCGTCCGCGTCTATCTGCTCGTCAACGAGATACGGCTGCATAAGGTAACCGCCGTTGGCTATCGCGCTCAGGGCTGTCACGACCTGAATGGGCGTAACGCTGAAAGTCTGACCGAATGATTCACTCGCCAGAGGAACGCTTGTGAGCTGATTTGCCGTGAAATAAATCGGGCTTGCCTCTTCAAGGCTCTCGATTCCGGTCTTTTCGGTGAAGCCGAATGCCCTGAAGTATTCAAAGAATTTCTCGGCTCCGAGTTTGAGACCGAGCCTTACAAAGAACGGGTTGCAGGAATTCATAAGACCTTTTCTGAGATCCTGCGTGCCGTGGCCGAGCGGGTTGTGACAGTTGAAAATTCTGTCTTCAACCTTCGTGTAGCCGATACAGGTGTAGCTGTAATCGTCCTCGAGTATGTTTTCCTCAAGGGCAGCGCTCGCGAGGAATACTTTGAATACGGAGCCCGGGTGATAGGTCTCGGAAAAGATGTAGTTATTCCACTGCTCGAGCATATAGTAGTAGCTGAGCTTTCTGGAATGCATCGCCAGGCGGGTTTCATAATCCTTCTCGGTCATGATTTCGCTCAGCTGCTTTTCGCCGTCGGGCACGTCCTTCAGATATTCGCCGAGCTCGTCGTATCTGTCGTTCTCGACATTTCTTTTGAGCTTATCCTGGTAATAGCTGTTTATTTCCCTCGGGTTGCTGAGATCGTAACCGCCCTTGTAGCCGATGGAATCCATCGCAAGAACAGCCCCCGTTTTAACGTTCATCATGATGCCGTAAGCGCCGATACCGCCGCTCCATCTGAACATCTCCTCCATATTCTCGCTCAGGATATTCTGGAGATTCTCGTCGATGGTCAGCTTCAGGCTCACTCCGTCGGACGCCTCATATACGGTCTTGGTGTCTTCGTCAAGGTTGCTGCCGTAGGAGGTTTTTCTTCCGTCCTTGCCGGCGAGCAGGGAATTGCAGTATCTTTCTATTCCGGCAACTCCGTTTCCGTCTGAATTAACGGAGCCGACTGCCGAAGAAGCAAATTCGCCCATGGGATAGTAACGCTTGCTGTCCTGCTCAAGCCCCATGACGTTTTTGTAATAATGTTCTCTTTCTTTTGTTTCGCCCTTGCTGTTTTTGTATGTGGTTTTGAAGGTCCTGTGCATAAGGCACTTACCGTTTTTGTCCTTATCCGCGCTCAGCCCGCAGTAAATAAGCTCCTTTTCCGCGAGTTCCATCTGCGTTTTGACGTCTTTCTTATGCACGATGACATAAGCGTCGGGGTCGGTGACGGGCTCCGTTTTTGTGATTTCCATGAGCTCGTCATAATCGAGGTCGAGAGTTTTTGCGAGATCCTGACAGACCGCCTGGCGGAATTCTTCATTCTTGAACTGCTCGGGCATAAGATAAAGCTTCCAGGTCTGGGCGCTCTGAGCGATTACGGTGCCGTTGGCGTCATAAATGGTGCCTCTTCTTGCCGGAATGATTTCGTCGCTCCACTGCGAATCTGTCGCTTTCTTTTTATATTTATCGGCGTGAACAATCTGGATATCCGCAAGCCGTATAACCACCAGAAGGGCGGCAACGGCAAGAATAAGAGCCACTACGCGGCCTCTCGCCCGGATTTTTGACCTGGGATCGACATAGCGATTATCCATTTTTACGCCCCCTTTAAAATGGAAATATGCTGTCCCAATTTTTGTTGAGACAGCATGGTCACGAGCTTACATGCTCATGTATCTACAGACGAAGCCTTACCGCCAGCTACCACTACCTTGTCGCCATCCCTGTCTTCAAAGTAGTGAATCTGATAACG
>CACZTQ010000201.1 GCA_902784155.1 Oscillospiraceae bacterium | reverse complement strand
GGCCTGTTTTCTAATCCTCATATTAACCTCCGGATAGCCGCAAATTTGCTTTGAAATGCAACTTTTTTCCCTGAATGACAACCCATGACTTGATTTTAGCATACATTTTCGCGTTTTTCAAGTGTTTTTTTATATTTATTTCGAATTTTATCGTGATATTTCTCTGTTTTCGTCACGATTCAGGCGGATAACGCTGCCGTGTGGGTCCGGATTGACCGCCGGTTCATAATCCGCAGGGGTTTCCGGGGGATTTTTTGCGCTCGTAAAAAATTCACACTTTCTTATTGAATTATTATTTACTTTATTATATAATATATGATAACTATGCTGAGGAAGTCTGTATTCCGGGCAGATAAATCCGGAATACTGCTCACCCGAACAATCAGCTGAAAAACGGAGGCGCCGATATGAGCGAATTTGATGTTAAAAGAAATCTCACCATGCTCACCGATTTTTATGAAATCACAATGGCAAACGGTTACTTCAAACACGGATACAGAGATACAACCGCATTTTTTGATATGTTTTTCAGATCCGTTCCCGATAAGGGCGGCTTCGCGATTATGGCCGGCGTTGAGCAGCTGTGCGAATACCTCGGCAATCTGAAATTCACGGCCGAGGATATAGAATACCTCAGAGGCAAGGGCTTCGGCGAGGAATTCCTCGATTATCTCAAAAACTTCAAATTCGCCTGCGATGTCTGGGCAGTTCCCGAAGGAACTCCCATCTTTCCGGGCGAACCGATAGTCAAAGTCAGAGGTCCCGTCATTCAGGCGCAGTTCATTGAAACGATGGTCCTTCTCTGCATAAACCATCAGAGCCTTATCGCCACCAAGGCAAACAGGATTGTCAGGGCGGCTCAGGGCAGAGCGATAATGGAATTCGGCTCGCGCCGCGCCCAGGGCTGGGACGGAGCGATTTACGGCGCCAGGGCCGCTTATATCGGCGGCTGCGTCGGTACTGCCTGCACCATCAGCGACGAGGCCTTCGGCACTCCCGCGCTCGGCACAATGGCTCACTCCTGGATTCAGCTTTTCCCGACGGAGTATGACGCTTTCAAGGCCTACGCTCTCGAGTATCCCGACGCCTGCACCCTGCTCATAGATACCTACAACGTGCTCAAGAGCGGTATTCCCAACGCGATAAAATGCTTCGACGAAGTCCTCAAGCCCATGGGCAAGCGCCCGAAGGGAGTCAGGATTGACAGCGGCGATATCGCCTATCTCTCGCGCAAGGCGAGGAAGATGCTCGACGACGCGGGATACCCCGACTGCAAGATAGTCGCTTCAAATTCTCTTGACGAATATATCATCAGGGATATGCTTCTTCAGGGAGCCGCGATAGATTCATTCGGCGTGGGCGAGCGCCTTATCACATCGTCATCAAGCCCTGTTTTCGGCGGAGTCTATAAGCTCGTCGCGGTTGAGCAGGGAGATAAGATTATCCCCAAAATCAAAATCAGCGAGAATGTTGCCAAAATCACAACTCCCGGCGACAAAAAGGTTTACAGAATTTTTGACAACGAGACCGGAAAGGCGGAGGCGGACCTTATCGCCTTCACCGACGAGATAATAGATTTCTCCGCTCCCCTCACCCTCTTTGACCCGAACTTCACCTGGAAAAAGAAGACCTTCACAAACTACACCGCGAAGGAGCTGCTTGAGCCGGTCATCTCGGGCGGCGAGATTATATACAAATACAAATCCGCCGATGAAACAAGAGCATTCTGTGCGGAGCAGCTTGATACTCTCTGGGATGAGGTCAAGAGATTTGAGAATCCCCACAACTACTATGTTGACCTCTCGCCCGAGCTCTGGAATAAAAAACATCAGATGATAGAAGAAAACAGATTCGAATGAGATTATTATACGAAATTCACTCGTTTTTCAGGCGCTCTTTAATCAGAACGGGGCTCCTGTTTGAAAACGCGCTGTATGATATTACCGGCGGAAAAGCCGCGAAGCATTGCTTTGACAAGGCGCTCAGGCCCGAATTCACCGGCTCGCGTATCAGGATACTGCGCAGTGATGATTACTCGACCGATATAGCAAAAACCGACGCGGCGGGCAATATCACGGATGATGATTTCACCATCCTCTCCACAAGCGATTTTCACCTGGAAGACGATTACGGCATAAACAACAAAACTCTCGGCTTTTTTATCAGGCAGATTGCCGACGCCCGCCCCGATCTCGTGATTGTCACGGGCGACGCCGTGCAGACGAAATACCAGCAGATTGACGTTATCCGTTTCGCGCGGCTTATGGAAAAAACCGGCGTTTACTGGACCATAGTATTCGGTAACCACGAGGTCAGGGAAGAAAAAGGCATCTATAAGTGGATGATGGCAAAAAGCGTTTCGCTCTTCCCCCACTGCCTTTGCAAAACCGGGCCCCGTAATCTCTACGGCTACGCCAACCATACAATAAACATTTTCGGCTCAGGCAATAAACTTCGTCAGACTCTCTTTTTCTTTGACTCGGGCAGAGACATAAGAGATTCTTACCGCGCGGAATACGGGATTCCGGCGGACCTGCAGGGCTATGATTTCCTCAAAAAAGAGCAGATTGCTTTTTATGAGGATGAAATTCTCCGCCTTGAAAGCAGATACGGTAAATTCCCGTCAATGATGTATATGCATATCCCGCTGTGCGAATACGCCGAAGTATTCACGCAGGATGAAGACGGAAAATACCGTGAGAGCGGCAAAGCGCAGCTGCTCTACGGAGAGCAGTGGGAGAGCGTCGGCTGCTCGCCTTATAACAGCGGAATGTTTGACGCCATACTCCGTCACGGCAGCACCAAAGCTGTCTTTGCCGGCCACGACCATGTCAACGACTGGTGCGCTCTCTATAAGGGAGTGTATCTTGTTTACAATCTTTCATCGGATTATAAGCTCTATCATCTCGGCACCGTTGCCGGAAAGCCGGAGACCGAGTGGGTTCAGGGGGCAACCCTGACGACGCTCGGGGCGGACGGCTCGATTGATATTAAACCGAGCTACAACAGAAAATTCCTCAGGAGATAAAGAATGGGAAAAGATAAGATAAAAAAAGAATCCGTATTCAGAAAGATATTCTCAAACAACTCATACTGCTGGCTTGCAATCCTCTGCACGGCCGGCGTGATGATGCTTGTTTTTTATTGTTTTGATCTCTTCCCCTTCGGTGAGACAACGATTCTGAGAATGGACCTCTATCATCAGTACGGCCCGCTGTTTGCGGAATTCTATGACAGAGTGATGAATCTCAGGAGCTTTATGTATTCGTGGAATACGGGCCTCGGCTCGCCGTTCCTCGGCAACTATTTCAATTATCTCTCAAGCCCCGCGGCTTTCATCATCCTGATTCTCGGCCACCGCAATATGCCGGAATCAATCGCGGGAATGATTCTGCTCAAAGCCGCTCTCGCTTCGGGCGCCTTCACCTATTATCTGAAGAAATCACAGGGCAGACACGATTTCACCACCGCGGCGTTCGGCGTGCTCTACTCAATGTGCGGCTATTTCGTGGCATATTACTGGAATGTAATGTGGATTGACGCGATGGTTTACTTCCCTCTCGTCGTTTACGGCATCGAGAGAATCATCAACAAAAGAAAGCCCTCGGTCTATATCGCGTTTCTCGCTCTGACGCTCTGGTCAAACTATTATATGGGATATATGACCTGCATTTTCTCGGTCCTTTATTTCATCATATATTATTTTTCAAACTACGAAATCAATTCCGTCAACGAGACCGCAAGATTCTCTTATGACGCGAATCACGAAAAGAAATACGCTTTTAAAGACAAGGTGAAGTCGAGCGTATTCCTCAGAAGCGGATTCACCTTCGCCTTTGCTTCGCTCGCGGCCGCCGGGCTCGTTGCGGTCTCGCTCCTCCCGATCTATTTCATACTCCGCTCCTCTTCCGCGACCTCCGGCTCAATGCCCGAAAACTACAGGACTTATTTCTCGGCCTTTGATTTCCTCGCGAATCACCTGGCCTCCGTTGACCCGACTATCAGGAGCAGCGGCGAGGATGTGCTGCCGAATGTTTACTGCGGTATCGGTACGCTGATACTCGTTCCCCTCTATATTTTCTCAAAGAGAATTCCTCTCAAGGAAAAGGTCTGCAGCATCTTTACGCTCGGCTTCTTTTTCTTCAGCTTCAATATAAACTATCTCAATTATATCTGGCACGGATTCCACTTCCCCAACGACCTGCCCTACAGATTCTCATTCATGTATTGCTTCATGCTTCTCGTGCTGGCATACAAGGCGTTTCAGAATCTCAGCGAATACTCGGGCAAACAGCTTCTCGGCGTCGGAGTGGCGCTCGTATTCGCGGTTGTGGCGGTTCAGAAAATCGGCTCCAAGAATGTTGACGACCTCGCCGAGCTGCTGAGCGTCATATTCACCGTGACATACTGCCTCATCTTTTATCTGCTCAAGGATGTCAAGCGCCAGAAGGGCGCGATAGCGGTTGTCCTGCTCTGCTGCGTTATAGCCGAGCTCGCCTGCGCCAACACTAACAGATACTCAATGAGCCAGATAAAGAGCACCTTCACGGGCGACTACGATTCATTCCGCGAGATAAAGTCGATGCTCGACGAGCGCGAAAACGGCGATGACAGCTACCGTATGGAGCTGACCTACAACAGAGCCCGAATGGACCCCGCCTGGTTCGGCTACAACGGAATCTCGACATTCTCCTCGATGGCTTATGAAAAGATGTCGAATATGCAGAGCAATCTCGGCGTTTATTCGAATTATATCAACAGCTACACATATTATATGCAGACTCCCGTATATAATATGATGAATTCCCTGAAATACATTGTTGACAACGATCCCAAGGTGAGTGTGAGCGACGACTACTATAAGAATGTCGCCAAGCTCGATAAATATACTGCCTATGAGAATAAATACTGGCTGCCGATAGGCTTCACCGTCAAGCCCGAGGTCAAGGACTGGTACGCCGGTTACACAAATCCCTTCGCCGTGCAGAATGAATGGTTTGAATTCTCAACGGGCGTTGAGGATGTCTTCAAAAAAATCATTCTCGATTCAACCTCGATACGCTATTACAATGTCGATGAGATAACATCCGGCTTCGAGACGGGCGATATATACTTCCAGAAGAGCGGCGCGGGCGAGGGAGAGCTCTATGTAACGCTCTTCACACCCGAAACGCATCACTGCTATCTTTTTGTCGATTCAGACAGCTTTGACAGCATCGTGATTCAGAAAGCCGACGGCAGCTCCGTCACTCAGGAAACCGACGAGCCGTATATCTACGACCTCGGAGTCCTCACTCCCGAAGACAGCGTTGAGGTCCAGATAACAATACCCGAAGACGGCGACGACTACGGTTATATGAATTTCTATCCCTATTACGTTGATGACGAAAAGCTCGAGGAGGGATACAAAATCCTCAAGGCGGGCGCGATGAATGTTGAGACGTTTGAGGATACGAGAGTCACGGGCACAATCTCAGCCAAAAAGAGCGCGGTTATGTTTACCTCCATCCCCTACGACAAGGGCTGGACGGTCAGAATAGACGGCAAGCCCATCAAGGCGGAGAGCTACATTCCCCTGCAGGACGCATACCTCTGCTTCAATATTCCCAAGGGCGATCATAAGATTGAGTTTTCTTTCACCCAGAGAGGTCTGCTCATAGGCGCCGCCGTTTCGGCCGCAACAGTTATGATGCTCGCCGCCGCCGCGATAGTCTTCTCGATTCTGCGCAAGAAGCGCAGGGAAGACTATGACAGGATGTGCGCCGATGCCGAGACCGAATATCAGAATAAGCTCATTCTTGCCGAGCGCGCAAGATTCACATCATTCAACTTTGATGATATTGACCTGAGCGAGCTTGATATGACGGAGCTCACGGGCAGGCAGCCAGTGCCCGGAATATACGGAGAACCCGGAGACGCGGCACAGCAGGCGTATGAGCCCTCCGTAGCGCCGGACGAGACGGATGCGGACGCTGCCGCAATCTCCTCCGAAGAGCCCGCGGGCGAAACCGCCGCGGAAGGCGAAGCTGTTACGGCACAAGACCCGCAGGACAGCGAAGACGAAGCTCCGGAATCCGCCGAATCCGATGAAGAGGCCCTCGCGGATGAGGAAGAATCCCCTGCGCAGGATGACTCCGGCGAGCTCTCCGGCGACGAAGAAGAATAAGCGCCTGTTGTCTATTTTTTATAATAAAGAAAAATAAATAAGCGTTTTTTCTCATTTAATACCAATGCATTATTCGGTCACAAGTGTTATAATATAAGGCAGATTTGCCTGTGAATAAGATAAGCAAGAATACAATCCGGGAGGAAGTCACATTTTGAAAAAGAAACTGCTGAACGATATCGATCCTGTATTCAAAGAAGAAATTCTCAAACTCAGGACTCTCAAAGAAATAATAGTTTACGGCACAAAAAAGGGAGGCGACAAGAGACAGTTTGTTTTCCTCAACGCCGATAAAAAAGTCGAGGAGCGTTCCTTCAACCAGACCTGGGACGAAATCACCTCTCTCGGTACATACTATTATCTTCACGGGATTGACGGCGGCAAGAAGGTCGCTATAATCGCGGAGAATTCCTATGAGTGGATAGTTTCATACTATGCGACTCTCATAGGCGGAAATATCGCGGTGCCGATGGATATCAAGCTTTCGGACAGCGAAATAGTCAGCCAGCTTGTCAGAAGCGGCTGCGACGCGATGATATACTGCGATGAAACGGCGCATTTTGTTGACGCGGTCAGGGCGGACCCCGCAAACCCGGTCAAAGAGTTTTATAATGTCAGCGATTTCCCGGCATACAAGGCCGAGGGCAAGGCCGCAATCGAAGCGGGAGACACACGCTGCATCGATGCCGAGCCCGGCCCGGATGACCTTGCCGCCATCGTCTATACCTCAGGCACAACGGGTCTGAGCAAAGGCGTTATGCTCACTCATTATAATATCACGAGCGATATCACCGCCTCCTGCTCCGTGCAGAAGGGCGAGCACGCCATCGGATTCCTTCCGCTCAACCACACATTCTGCTGGGTAGGCGCCCTGTTTTCGGGTTATCTGCTCGCCGAGTGGGGCTATATCTGCGACGGAATCAAAGACCTTCAGAAGGATATGCAGACCTACAAACCGCAGAATTTCTCGGCTGTTCCGCTTGTTGTCTCGAGCATCTATGACAGAATCTGGAGAACGGCGAGAAAGACCGGAAGAGAGGATAAGCTCAAAAAAGGCCTCAAAATCAGCAAGTTCCTCTACAGTCACGGTATTGACGTAAGAAGAAAGATTTTCAAAACCATTATAGACAGTCTCGGAGGCGAGCTCGAATTCATAATCTGCGGCGGCGCAAACCTTGACCCGAAATACGAGCAGGGCATGAATGATTTCGGCATCCAGATTATCAACGGCTACGGCATGACGGAATGCTCGCCCGCGATAACCACCAACCTTCGCGACTATGTCCGCTTCGGCAGCGTAGGCAAGGCCCTGCCCTGCAACGAGATAAAAGTTATGTACCCCGATGAATTCGGCGTGGGCGAAATCTATGTCAGAGGCACAAACGTCATGAAGGGCTATTACAATGACCCCGAGGCGACGGCGGAAGCTTTTGACGGCGAGTGGCTTCGCACCGGTGACTACGGGCGTATGGACGACGAGGGATATCTGTATTTCGTCGGCCGTAAAAAGAATCTCATAGTTCTCTCAAACGGCAAAAACGTCTCCCCCGAAGAGGTTGAGGATAAGCTTGTCTGCATAGACTATGTCAAAGAGGTCCTCGTCTATCAGGAGGATGACAAGATTACTGCTGAATTCTTCCTCAACGAGGATGAATACCCCAACGCGCGCGAAACTCTTCAGGCGGATGTCTTCAAGGTCAATGACACCCTTCCCAAATTCAAGAGAGTTGCCGTAATCAAGGTCAGGGATACCGAATTCCCGAAAACCACGACGATGAAAATCATCAGAGACAGAGAAATATATAAATAACTCTTGACATATAAGAGTTTTTTTGATAGAATACAAATCTGCCGCGGCCTGTTATATTCAAACCGCGACAGACTGTAAAATATTAAATTCCTTGCCGCAGACAATGCGGCCGAATGACCGGAAGGAGGTGCTTCAGGATGTCAGCAAAAAGCTACGAGACAATGGTAGTTTTCTCAGTCGCCAACGGCGATGAGGCCGTTCAGGCTCTCGTTGAGAAATTCAAGGCCATGATCGAGGCTGAGGGCACTCTCGAGAGCATTGATGAGTGGGGCAAGCGCAAGCTCGCATATCCCATCAAT
>CACZTQ010000200.1 GCA_902784155.1 Oscillospiraceae bacterium | reverse complement strand
GCAGCCGGCCTTCTTCATCGTGAGATTCATAGTGTTCCGTTAAAATATCATATTCATTCATTACAGATTTTTCTCCATTCTGTAAAATCTGCCGTCTTTGTCTTCTGTTTCTTCATAAACGTTGAAGCCGAGCTTTCTATAGAGATTCACTGCGGCAGTGTTGTCACAATCAACGCCCAAAGCAATAGATTTATATCCCTTTTCTTTTGCTTTGTCGAGCAGATATCGTGATATTGCTTCTCCGTAACCTTTGCCGCGCTCAGACCGTTTTACGATAAGCCGTGAAAAATACAGTCTCTTGCCGGGAATTGTGCCATATTCGGGATTATCATAAACAAGATCGCACTCGGCAGTATATTCATCGTCAACAGTGAGTATAAACACATCACGGTTGCCCGCCTTTATCTGCTCAATGAACATATCGGTGTATGGACAGGTCTGCATATTCCATATTACGTTGCAGTTCTTGTATTCATCTAAAGTTATCTGTTGTATTTCATATGGTTTCATCATTAACTCAATCCGCTGTTTCACAGTAGAAATTCGAATTATACTAATGAATGTATGATACCATATTTTATACGGCCTTTCAAGGAATAATGCATCTTCGCCGCGTAAAACCGAGGGAATTCTTTTTTTGCCCGGATTATTTCAATACGGAATTAATCAAGAATCATAGTAAGAGATTATTATTGAAATCATTGAATTATTATTGAATTTTTAACTTTGTTATGCTAAAATCAAGCTGAAAATGCTTTTGGTAAAACGATTAAAAGTATTACAGACATCAACTCCGTTCTGAGCGGGGATTGATGTTTACTGCCGGTAAGCTGTCCGGCGATTTAAACGGGAAAATGAAAAAGAGAAAATAAAAAAAGAATAAAAGGAGACGGACTATGTATGAACTTAACCTTGTTTTTAACGTAATCATTTCGGCGATTATAGTGATTCAGTCGGCTCTTTGTCTGCCGATTAATTCGCTGTTTTTCCGTATTGATTCAAACGCTTCGGTGTTCGAAAGCGGAGACGGTATGTACACGGTAATCTGGTCAACTTCTCTGCCGGGAACCGGATATGTCACCTACAATTATGAGGGTGAAGAGTACACGGTCAAGGATGAGAAAAACGCGGCTCTGAGGACCGAGGACACGGTTCACAGCGTCAGAATCCCGAAGGAGCACCTTGATCACAATACCTATACATATCATTCGCAGCATATCGCCACAAGGCGCGCCTATGTTGCCGTTAAAGGAAGAACGGTATCTTCCGGGCCTGTTGAGTTCAAGGGATATTCGGGTCAGGATGAAATACGCGCTCTCGTGATTTCGGATATTCACGAGAATCCCGGGAACGCGGCAAAGGCGGTCGGCTGTTTTGAGGAAGAGCCCGACCTCATTATAATGAACGGCGACGAGGTCAGCCTCATGACCGAAGATTACAAATTCAAGCAGGTGCTTCAATACGCCTACCGCTTCTCGCGGGGCGAGATACCCGTACTTTACACCAGGGGCAATCACGAAAACCGCGGCGAATACAGCTCGGATGCGGTTGATATATTCAAGACAACAACCGGCGGATTGTATTATGTGTGCAATTACGGGCCGGTGCAGTTCCTCTGCCTTGATTCGGGCGAGGACAAAAAGGACTCTGACTGGACCTACAGCGGGCTTGTTGATTACACTTCATACATCGCGGAAGAGACGGAGTGGATGAGGAGCCTTGAGCTTGACGATGACGCGCAGTACAGAATCTGTGTTGCCCATATTCCTCATCTCAAAAACAGATACGGCAACGACTGGAGTCAGCTCCTCGCGGACCGCGGAATTGACCTCTTTGTCGGCGGACACAAGCACCGCATAAATTTTGAGTTTAATGAGAAAGACGGCGCGCCCTATTATCAGATGCTTGACGGAGGCAAAAACGGCGATGACAGATATATCGCGACAATGCTGACGATAAAAGAGGGGCAGATTGACGTTGTCTGCTATGACAATAACAAGGAGCTCAGGGGAGAGCATACTTATTATTTTGACGGCAGCGCGGATAATCAGGCGGGCTGAAATAAGAAACCTGTTAACCCGGATGATATTCCGGGTTAATCTTTTGTCTGTTGACTTTTTTCGGATTAAGATATAAAATTATAACAGAATTAAGAAACAGGAGGAGAATAATTATGAGAACTGCAAAGCGTATTATAAGTGTTCTGATGGCTGCAGTTATCGCTCTCTCGTTTTCCGTTTTAAGCTTTGCCGAAGAAACAGCGACACCGGGCGACGCTCCGGCGACTCAGACCGACGTGCCCGAGATTCCCGAAATCGAGATGCTTGAAACCTCCGCCGTTGACGGGAAGCTTATTGCGTACAAAGGCGTTGAGTCGTATTTCGTTATTTATCCTCAGCCCGAAGAATCAGAGCCCCGCTTTGATGTCAGAAACACCGTTATCACATTAAGCGAGGAGGGTATTGTTGAGGCGCGCCCCGAAAAGAATGAGGAATACAGATTCGGCAATATAGTTGTCAAAGGCCTGAAGCTCGGCAAGACCGTAGTCACGGTGACCGACCCCGGCAGCGGAAAAAGCTGCTCGGTTGAGGTGACTGTTCTTCCTTCGATTATTTACCGCATTCAGAATTTCCATATTTTTATTCAATATGTTCCGTTTCTGATATTCGCCTGGATTGTCAGACACCTTCCGGTTAAAAACTGAAGCGGAGTTTTACGCGGGCGAGCAGAGAGTTTTTCAAAATGCCGCCGCAACCGAATAATCATTTCAGGGCCCTGCAGTAATAATTTGCTGCGGGGCTCTTTATATTAACATTTTAGCTGTTGAATAATACAGGTTTCTGTGTTAATATAAAACGGTAAAAAACAAATCCGGAGGTGCGTTATGAAAAAAACAGTTTTGCTCGCTGTTTCATTTCTTCTTATAATTACCGTGCTGTTTTCATTTTCTTTTTCCGCTTACGGCGGAAACAATTATGAAACGCCCATTGTCACAAGAACGAAACCCGGGACTTCTTCATCCACAACGGAAAATCCCAAACCGGGAGACG
>CACZTQ010000199.1 GCA_902784155.1 Oscillospiraceae bacterium | reverse complement strand
TCTCTTTGTCGAATTCGGATCTGCTCTTGACATCCGCGCCGAAGCCGAGCGCCGAGCCGGCAACTCTCTTTTCGATTATCTTCTCTATACCGTCGAACGCGCCGCCGCATATAAAGAGAATATCGGATGTGTCAAGCTGGATGAATTCCTGCTGCGGATGCTTCCTGCCGCCCTGCGGGGGAACATTCGCGACGGTGCCCTCGACTATCTTGAGCAGCGCCTGCTGAACGCCTTCGCCGCTGACATCCCTTGTGATTGAAGGGTTCTCGCTCTTGCGGGCTATCTTGTCAATCTCATCGACATAGATTATGCCTCTCTCGGCCTTCTCTATATCGTAATCGGCCGCCTGGATGAGACGGAGCAGGATGTTTTCGACATCCTCGCCGACATAGCCGGCCTCGGTGAGAGTGGTGGCGTCCGCTATCGCGAAGGGGACCTCGAGAATCTTCGCGAGAGTCTGGCAGAGCATTGTCTTACCCACGCCGGTGGGGCCGAGCATGAGAATATTGGACTTCTGTATCTCGATTTCGTTGTCTCTGACAGCCGAAATGCGTTTGTAATGGTTATAGACCGCGACGCTAAGGGCAATCTTTGCCCTGTCCTGCCCGATGACGTATTCATCGAGCTGAGCCTTGATATCGTGCGGTTTGGGGAGGTCATCGAAGTCTTTTCTCGAAGGCCTCTCGGGCTTTTTGCTCTCAAGCACCTGATTGCACAGCTCAACACATTCATCGCAGATAAATATGCCGTTGCCGCCGTTTATCAGGGTAGAGACCTGACTCTGCGTTTTGTGGCAGAATGAGCAGGTCGGCTGATTGATGCGTTTATCGTCATCTCTTGCCATATTTATTCTCCGGTTATCTGTGTGTTATTACTTTATCGACAATGCCGTAAAGCTGAGCCTCGTCGGCTGTGAGCCAGTTGTCTCTGTCTGTGTCAACGGCTATTTCGTCAATGGATTTGCCGGTGTTTTCGGCAAGAATTCTGTTGAGCTTGTCTTTGATTCTCAGGATATGGTCGGTGGCGATTTTCATATCGGAGGCCTGTGTGCCGCCCTGTACGCCGCCCATGGGCTGATGAATCATAATCTCGCTGTTGGGCAGAGCGAGTCTCTTTCCCTTGGCGCCGGATGAGAGCAGGAGAGCTCCCATTGAAGCGGCCATACCCATACAGATGGTGGAAACGTCGCATTTGATATACTGCATTGTGTCATAGATTGCCATACCCGAGGTGATTGAGCCGCCCGGGCTGTTGATATAAAGGTATATATCCTTGTCGGGGTCCATGCTCTCAAGGTAGAGAAGCTGGGCTACGACAACGCTCGCGGTAGCGTCGTTGACCTCGTCGGAGAGCAGGACGATTCTGTCGTTAAGCAGTCTTGAGAATATATCGTATGAGCGTTCTCCGTGGCTGCTCTGCTCGATTACATACGGTACAAGTGCCATAAGTCATCCTCCGTGAAATGTATTATTCCTCTTCTGCCTTCTCGGCGGGTGTTTCTTCTTTGGGTGAGGGGGCGACGGGAACGGCGCTGTCGATGACAAGCTTCGCGGCGGCGCGTCTGCAGACCTGCTCCTCGATGGCGTCTGCGGGAACGGCGGCCTTGATTTTTTCGACATCGAGCTTATACTGCTCGGCCATATCCGCGTATTCCTTCTCTATCTCTTCCTCTGTTGCTTTGAGAGCCTCAAGCTCGACTATCTTCTCGATAGCGAGGTCATACTTGACATCGTTGACGGCTTTCTCTTTCATCATATTCTCAAAGGACTCTCTGTCAAGGCCCATATAGCTGAGATACATGTTGATATCGAGACCCTGCTGCTTGATTCTCTGCTCGAAATCGCTGATGTTGCTGTTGCCTCTGTTTTCATACATAACCTCGGGGATTTCGCCCTCGACGTTATCGCAGAGCTTCTCGATAACGGAATCCTCGAAATGATGCTGAGCGTGCTCCTCCTTGTGAGCGGTGAGGTCGTTCTTTACACCCTCTCTGAGCTCGGCAACGGTTTCATAATCCTGATCCTTGGCGAATTCATCGTCAAGCTCGGGCATCTCTTTATATTTGATTTCGTGAAGCGCAATCTTGAATACGGCATCCTTTGACGCGAGATTCTCGGCATAATCGCCGGGGAAGGTCACGTTGATATCGAATTCATCGCCGATTGAGTGGCCGATAATCTGCTCCTCAAAGCCGGGGATGAACTGGCCGCTGCCGATGGTGAGGTTGTATTTTTCGGCCTTTCCGCCTTCGAAGGGTACGCCGTCGGTGAAGCCCTCAAAATCGATAACGACGATGTCGCCGTCCTTGACCGGTCTGTCGTCAACATCGACAATGCGTGAGCCTCTGTCGAGCATATAGTTGATTTCGCCGTCGATTTCCTCGTCGGTAACCTCGACGGATTCCTTCTCGGCTTCGATGCCTTTATACTGCTTGAGAGTAATCTCGGGTTTTACGGTGACGTTGAAGGTGAAATTGAGGCCTTCGGTGACATTCATTGTCTTGACGTCAAGGTCTCTGGGCTGGTCAACGGGCTCGATACCCGCCTCTTTGTAGGCGGCGTCAACCTCTGCGGGGAATACTGCCTCGAGGGCATCCTCATAGAAGAAATCCTCGCCGTAAAGGGATTCGATAAGGTGCTTGGGAGCCTTGCCCTTGCGGAAGCCGGGAACCTGGATATTCTTCCTGTTTTTGAAATAGGAATCCTGGACCGCCTTTTTGAAATCCTCCGCCGAAACGCTGATTTCAACTGTGTAGGTGTTGGTTTCTGTTTTGTTTGCTGATACTAAACTCATAGTAAACTTCCTTCCGGATATTTTTTAACTTGTAAATTATAACAGAGTATATAAAGAATTTCAACCTGTTATTTCATATTTTTCGGGTATGTGAAACGGGCAGAATCCGAGATAATCCGCAGAGATGAGCCTGAAGAGGATGCCGTCGCTCACTCCGTTGAAGGCCGTAAGGTGAGAATAGGAGTGAAGATGGCCGTAGAAGCATCTCTTTATCCCTTCCTCAACAAGCACATTATATATCTCGTCGCATTTCCTGTCAGCGGAGAGCGGGGGATAGTGGAGAAACACGACGGGCTCTTTGCCCGTCTGCTTCGCCGCGGCGATTGACATACGCAGCCGCCCCGCCTCGCGCAGAATTATCTTGCGGTCATTGTCCTTCTCGGCGTCAAAGAACCATCCTCTGGTGCCGCATAAAGCAATGTCTCCGCAGGTGTAGGCGTTGTTGTGGAGGATATGCAGGGAATTCAGGGAATTTTCCTCAAAAAATTCATCCGCCTTTTTCTTCGTTGACCACCAGTAGTCGTGGTTGCCCTTGAGAATTATCTTGCGGCCGGGCAGAGAATCGAGAAATCTGAAATCCTCGAGCCCCTCTTCGAGAGTCATGCACCAGGAGATGTCGCCGGGAATAACAACGGTGTCATCCTGGCCGACAAGTCTTTCCCAGTTTGCCTTCAGGCGGATTTCATAATCCTCCCACCCGCCGAATATATCCATTTTTTTCCCCGTTGAGAGGGAAAGATGAGTGTCGCCTATTGCGTAGAGCGCCATAGTTCACCTCAGATTCCGAGCATATTAAAGACCACTTCGTCCATATTGTCTTTGCTGCAGCAGCCGGTGAATCTTACTTTCTTGTCTTTGAGATTGGCCAGAGGAGCCGGGCATTCGAGACCCGTGATTTCGGCGAGACGGCCGACCATTTCGAATTCATCGAGGTCGCTCTCTTTGCCTTCGACAGCCTCAAGCACCGCTCTGCTGAATTTGAAGGGGCTCGCAGTGGAGGCGATAACCGTTTCGGTCTCGTCGCCTGTCTGCGCCCTGTAATTCTCATAGACCGTGACAGCGACTGCCGTGTGGGTGTCGCAGAGATAGCCGTCCTCACGGAAGGTCTTTGCGATTGTCGCCTTGGTGGCGTCATCATCGCAGAAGCCGGCCGCGAAGAGCTCTTTGATCTTTGCGAGAGTTTCGCCGTCAACCGTGTATTTTCCTTCTGCCTTGAGCTGAGCCATCCACTCTTTGACTTTTTCGCTGCCCGCGAGGTGATAGAGAAGACGCTCGAGATTTGACGAAATCAGAATATCCATTGACGGCGAGATTGTCGTGTAGAATTTCCTGTTTCTGTCGTAGGTGCCCGTGGTGAGGAAATCCGTAAGAACGGAGTTTGAGTTTGAGGCGCAGATGAGCTTGTTGACGGGCAGACCCATCTCTTTCGCGTAATATGCGGCGAGAATGTTGCCGAAGTTGCCCGTCGGCACGCAGATGTTGATTTTGTCGCCCTGCTTTATTTTTCCGCCCTCAACCATATCGCAGTAGGCGGAGATATAATAGACTATCTGGGGGGCGAGTCTGCCCCAGTTTATTGAATTCGCCGAGGAGAAAGCGAGGTTGTTCTCGGCGAGCCTTTTGATTATGACGGGGTTTGTGAATATGCTTTTTACGCCGGTCTGCGCGTCGTCGAAGTTGCCCTTGATTGCGCTGACCGCAACGTTTCCGCCTTCCTGGGTGCACATCTGGAGCTTCTGCATGGGGCTGACGCCGTCGCTCGGATAAAAGACGAGAATGCGCGTATTCTCAACGTCTTTGAATCCTTCGAGAGCAGCCTTGCCCGTATCGCCCGAGGTCGCGACGAGGATAACTATACCGGTGCCTCCGGCGGCCTTCTTGCTCGCGACGGTAAGGAATCTCGGCAGAATCTGCAGAGCCATATCCTTGAAGGCGCAGGTCGGGCCCTTGAAAAGCTCAAGAATATTGAGACCGTCTCTCACAAAAACGAGAGGAGCGATTTTTTTACTGGTGAAATTATCGGAATAAGCGCCTTTTACGCAGCTGTCAAGCTCATCGGCGGTGAAATCCGTAAGGTAGCGTGAGAGGATATTCTTTGCCCTGCCGGCATAGCTTTCGCCGCGAAGAGCTGTCAGTTCATCCGCTGTCAGGCGGGGAATCGATTCGGGGATAAACAGGCCTCCCTCTTCGGAGATGCCCTTTGTTATCGCGTAAGAGGAATCGATTCTTACGTTTTCGTCTCTTGTGCTTAAATATTTCATAGGCTCAGTCCTTTCGCGTAAATCAATTCATTATAACACCTGAGCGGGCTTTTGTAAACTGTGCACAATAACAATATTTTAAATAAAAATGATATTCGTTCTTGACATTGCGGGCGCAATTTCATATCATTTATGTATCGGAACAGCAAACAAACTGCAAAGGAGAAGTAATATGCCTATCTCATTTGATTCCGTAAACAGGATTTTCAAGCTTGACACAGAGACCTCGAGCTATGTGATGGAGGTTTATGAGCAGGGTTATCTCGTTCACCTCTATTACGGGCCGAAGATTCCCGACACCAATCTCACCGCGCACAGATACAAGGGCTGGTTTGCCTCGCACGCCCCGCTCAACATCAATATCGAAGACACTCTTTTTTCGCCGGATGTCGCAATGTTTGAATATCCCTGCGAGGGCTCGGGCGATTTCAGGGAGTCGGCCTTCTCGATAAGAAACGCCGACGGGAATAATTCGACGGACCTGAGATATGTTTCACACAGGATTTTTGAGGGAAAAGCGCCGATAGACGGCCTTCCGTCCCTCTTCACCAACACGGATTCCGACGCGGATACTCTTGAAATCACGATGAAGGACGCCGTCACGGGCGTCGGCGCGGTGCTGAGCTATACGGTATTTCGCAATTACGGGGCGATGACGCGCTCCGTCAGGGTTTTCAACGAATCCGAAAAGGCAGTCGATATAGAGAGAGTATTCAGCACCTGCGTTGATTTCAACACCCACGATTACGATATCATCACCCTTTACGGCGACTGGGCCCGCGAGAGAACTTTTGAGAGAACTCCCGTCAGGCATATCAGACAGGGGATTTCAAGCAAAAGAGGGCTTTCGAGCCACGCTCAGAATCCCTTCGGCGCAGTGGTCGAAAAGAGCACAAACGAGGAATACGGCAGGGCTTACGGATTCAACCTCGTTTACAGCGGAAACTTTGAATTCAGCTGCGAGGTTGAGCCTCACGGCGGCATGAGAACCCTTATGGGAATCAATCCCGAGGCATTCGGCTGGCGCCTTGAGCCGGGTGAGATCTTCTCGTCACCCGAGGCGGTTATGGTCTTCAGCGACAAGGGCCTCGGAGAGATGAGCAGAATCTTCCACCGCCTTTATACGAATCATCTCGTCAGAGGAAAATGGGCACATATCAAGCGCCCGCTTCTCATCAATAACTGGGAAGCTACCGGGATGGATTTCACGGGCGACAAGCTTGTGACCTTCGCCGAGAGAGCGAAGGAGCTCGGTATCGATATGCTCGTTATGGATGACGGCTGGTTCGGCAGGAGGGATGACGACACCTCGTCGCTCGGCGACTGGCAGGTCAACGAAGAGAAGCTCGGCGGTCCGCTGAAGGATTTCATAGCGAGAATTAACGCTCTCGGCATCAAATTCGGAATCTGGTTTGAGCCCGAAATGATTTCGAGAGACAGCAATCTCTACAGAGCGCATCCCGACTGGTGCATCCACGTGCCGCGCAGGGAGAAATCGATAGCGAGAAGCCAGTATGTGCTTGATTTCTCAAGGAAAGACGTCAGGGATTATATCTACTCCCTGATGAGAGATATTATCGCGGAAAACAAGATTGACTACGTCAAATGGGACTGCAACAGAAGCATAAGCGAGGCGGGCTCGGCTCTTCTTCCTCCCGAAAGGCAGAAGGAGATTTTCCACAGATTCGTCCTCGGTACTTACGAGGTTATGGACCGCCTGACCATAGATTTCCCCGACCTGCTGATTGAGAACTGCTCGAGCGGCGGCGGAAGATTTGACCCCGGTATGCTTTATTTCACCCCGCAGATATGGTGCAGCGACAACACCGACCCCATCGACAGGCTCGATATTCAGTTCGGCACCTCGCTCTGCTACCCCGCGTCGGTTGTCGGCGCACACGTTTCCGCCTCAAAGAGGGCGGGATTCGCCACCAAGGGCAATGTGGCGCTCTGGGGCACCTTCGGATATGAGCTCGACCCGAACACCTTCACTGCGGAGGATGTCGATGTAATAAAGTCCCAGATAAGCGAGTATCACAAATACTACGACCTTATCAGGAACGGAGACCTCTACCGCCTTATCACCCCGTGGGAGAGCGACCGCAGGGCCGTCTGGATGACGGTTTCCGCGAATAAAGACGAGGCGCTCCTGACCTGCGTCACGATGAGAAAGCCGCTCGGAGAGGCCTTCATACTCAGACTCAGAGGCCTCGACCCGGAGAAATACTATGTCGATGACGCTACGGGCGAGGTTTATTCGGGAGCCCTGCTTATGAACGCAGGCCTCAATCTTACCGCTTATCCCCGTGATGACGGTGATTCATTCAAAATTTATTTCAGAACTTTGTAAAGCATAAAGCCTTTACCCGAATGATTTTCCGCCCGTAAACGGCGGAATCTCTTTTAAATCAAAATAGCAAATCCGGAAATCTCCATCGGGCAGTTTCGTAAAGCAAAAAGACTTTACGAATCCCGGAGGGGATTTTTGCTTTTTCTCTCTGAATCAGGGGAGAGAAATGCATTTTGCCGGCGATCTGCCGCCCGGACGGGAGCCGGGGGTAAATTGCGGGAGGAACGCGGAAACCGGGCCTGAAACCAGAAAAAAATCGGTAAAGTTTAAAATCTTTACATAAAAAATGAGTCCGGATTTATGAATTTTTTGTTAATTTTCGCGGTAAAAATGCACAAACGTAAAAACGCAAAATCGTAGCATTTGACAAAAAAGATTAAAGGCAGTTTATCATTCTTGACTTATAAGACGAAATTTATTATATTATATTCGACCGAACAGCGACACAGGGGGTAGTGCCCCGTTTTTGCAGTGCAGTGCAGCCCGGTGTCGTATGGGCAAAATACCTTCAACACTGTGAGTGCCGTGTTCTTTCGGCACGGCAGACGGCGTTGGCAAAAGGGAGATCAGTTGCGACGAACGCTGCGGGCGGATTCCAGAGCCGCCGGCGGCAGGAGGAGTTGAAAGGGTTTTGTCCGGTTAATTTCAAAGGAGGTAGTTTATGAAAAAATCATTACGCATTCTCTCGCTCATTCTGGCAGTAGTGATGGTCATGGGTTCGATGTCAGTCATGGCATCCGCCTACGCTTCGGGATACGTTGCGTACAGAGGCGACAGCGCCAATGTTACATACGACGATGTCGATATCCCCAAGTTCAGCGTTGACCAGTATGCTTCAATGGCGCTCGACGCCGTTGACAAGCTGCTTGCCGAAAAGCATCTTGTGGTCGATATTTATATCGGCACACTCGATCTTTCAAGCGTCGACGGTACTGTCAACAGTATCAGACAGCTGATTGCTTCGGTCAGAAACATCATGGGCCTTCTCGGCGACGGTGTTCTCCTCAAGGGTGCTCTTGAGAGCACGATTCTTGCGGGCGACGGCACAAGCAGGTCCGAAGGTGACTTCAATGTTATCTGCGATGTTCTCGACCTTGTCGGCGCAATCAGACAGATTCTTTACAAATATGTCAAGCAGGATATCAGCCTCGGTATCGTCAACGGCTTTGTAAAGGACTACATCTTCAACGTCAGAGAGCTTGTTCTCGGCCTCATCTACGGTCTCACCGGTCTCGGCGATGTCAAGGATGAAAACGGCGAAGTCATCAGTTCCTATGACTATATGAAAGAGAGATCACTTCCCAGCGAGCTCACAGGTACGGGCAACATCCCCATGAAGCTTGCTCAGATGGTTCTCAACAAGTATGTCCTCGGCGAGTGGAAGAAACTTGACGATCTCTTCTACGGTCCCAACAACAAAGGATCAAACGTTGTTTACTCCGAGTATGAATTCCACGTGGGCAGCGCCAACGGCGCACTCGTCACAGACGCTCAGCCCAACACAACGCAGTATGACTATTACGGCTATGTTCATCCCGACCGCTGGGTAACCCAGACTCTCGGCGACGCCATCCGCGTTGCAAACGGAGCAGCGGCTCCCCAGGCATCCTATTCAAAGCTTGCTCTCGTCGGAATGCCCAACACCTATGATTTCGTCGAGCCTCTTCTTCTCTACGCGTGGAACAACGTAGCTGTTCCCGTTCTCAACAGAATCACCAAGAGATGGCTCAACGAGAAGGTCGGCTACCATTTCGATGAAAACAAGACCCGCGAGTGGATGGTTGATGAAAACGGCAATCAGGTCCTTGACGAAAACGGCAAGCCCGTCAGGAACCCCGATTACGACTATATGTATATGGGCGATAAGGTGGAAGGCGCTGCTATCAATGACGCCATCTTCGAAATTTTCGATATGGACAACTTCATGATTCCCAGAGCGAAGGTTACCGGCAACGGCCAGACCTTCATCCAGAATCTGAACCGTAACGCCACCCTTATTCTTCCTTATATATTCAAGGGTTCATACACGGTAGGCGGCCAGACAAAGGATAAGGATTTCGTTCCTTCATCCGATAACGTTGTTTACAGATTCACCTGGACAGGCAAAAACAACGCCAACGCTACCGTTACCTACACCATGGACTGGACCTACGGCAGCAACGATCTGCTTGAAGAGAATATCTGCAGCCTTCTCAGATTCCTTCTGAAGGTTACAGAGGATGAATTCTTCTCAGATATCCTTGTCAACAAGGGCCAGCTCAAGAGCCCCGACGATATTGACGCTCTCAGCAACGATGCGCTGCTTGCTTACGTTCTCAGGAGCGTAATCAACGCCAACGTCAAGGGAATGTGGATCAAAGAGACTGCAAAGACCCAGACACTCCTCGGCGCAGGCTTCGAGGCTGTTCTCCAGCTTGCTTACCAGGATATCCCGCAGTTCACCTACACCCTTCCCGATAACGCTACCAAAGAGCAGACCGTCGAAAAGGCTCTCGCCATCCTGATGGATGTCGCGGCATACAAGCTCAACGCCGAGCTTGATACCAACATCACCACAGATATAGCGGCCAACGCGGTCAGCGGTATTACAAATAACGGTTCAACCAACAACACAGGTCTTCTGAGTTATCTTGGTAACGGCGGCAGCTACGGCTCAACAGTTGTACAGATCGCCAAATGGGCAGTCAAGACATACACGAATACCTCACAGGGCAATATACTTAACGGTATCAACCCGCAGCTGCTTGGTTCGAATCCGTCGATAGACAGTTTCTGGAACGATCTTGACACGGTCATCAACGCTATCATCCCCGTCAAGTCTGTCAGCGGCGCAAGCTCTTCAATGCCCGATAACAGACCGTGGATCAGCAGCACCCTCGCAGCTCCTTCAAACGGCGAACCCGTTATTAAGAACTTTATATTTAATTACCTTGTATATCCCGTTGTCGAACTCGGCGACGGCACGAAGAACAGCTTCTCCAAGGTTCTGACTCTCTTCGAAAAGAACGGTAACGGCGCTCTTGCAAGCGATACATTCGAGGTAGCTATCGTTGATACTCTTCACAGAATCTTCGATCTCCTCTTCCCGGATGTTTTCTCAAACAGCGTCAACACCCTTGACGGCGTTCTCAACAACAACCTTCTCGCAGGTATGATTTTCGACCTCGCGGTAACCCTTTCCGCAAACGGCGTTGTCTATCCGGCTTCTCAGACAAGCAATGAAGTCGATCAGACCAAGACCAACGGCGGTACCATTCACGGCAGAGGCAAGGTTATAGCAGAGTTCGCTCTTCCCATCGTATGTATGATTCTCGGCCTTTCTGACAGGCAGGAATTCAAAGAGCTCCAGAACTTCGTTCCCGATGTTATCACAACGGGCAGAAACGACTTCCAGGTTTACAACGGCTCCGTCGGCGTCAACACCGCTTACAGAAGCCCCGAAACCGGCAAGCTCGTCAAGGATAAGCTCTTCACCTATCAGATTCAGTCGGTCACGATGGTTGACGTTAACGACAATACCAACTCCGTGACTCCCGGCGGCATTGCCGCAGGCAACACGATTGAGGCCGGTAAAGCTCTTGACGTTTATATCAACGGCGCTACAAACAATACCATGTATAAGTTTGATATCGTCTATAAAGTCAAGGATGAGACCGGTAACTTCCTTAAGGTTACCAACCCGACGACCGGCAATCTCGTGGATGCTGTTCTTACCTCGAGAAAGTATGTATTCTGCGGAGCCAAGGGTATCGATGAGGTTCCCGATAAGGATAATCCGACCCAGTCTGTTTCCGGATACAAACTTCTCTATCCCACCGATGTTTATATCACAGGCGGCCTCGGCTCACTTGACAACTATGCAATCCGTATAGTTGATAAGGAAGGCACTTCCGCCCGCGCTCAGGTCACTGCAGTTAACGGCAACAAGACAATAGGCAATAAGACCTGGATTCAGATGAATCCCGACACTGTTGAAGAAAACAATGTCACAAAGAGCGTAAACGACCAGACCCTCGCAGGTCAGGGCGCTACCTACATCTTCACTCCCTTCAAGGTCAACGAAAACGCCAAGCGCGAAGAGTTTGATTATGAGAAGGACGAAGACGATAAAGTCATTTACAATGAAACCACAGGCCTTCCCAAGATTATAGGCGACAAGGCTCTTGAGGATGCCGATGATTTCTATGTTCCTTACGGAACCTATGCCCTTAACACCACGGTTACAATCGAAGGCGTTGCGCCGATAACGGTTACTACCTATGTTCACGTCTTCAACGACTGGGGACTTCCCTCACTCGTCAATAACGCGATAGACGCGAACCGTACCGTTGATAACCTCACCACTGAGGGCCAGAACATGTTCGGTTCCTACGAAACCGCTCTTAAGAACGCCGCAGCATTCGTTCTTGCTCCCAAGAACGCGGATGAGCACGGCGGAGCGAATTTCGATACCACAATCGCCGCGAAGACATGGCAGCAGGGCAACAACGTAAACGCTTACAACAACAAGTATGCTCAGCACTATGCAGCTCTCTATGAGGTAATCGAAGCCATCAAGGATAAGGATGCCGGCTCCAACCCCGATACGATGTTTACCAAGGTCGATGAAAAGTATCATTACAACTATTCACGCGTTCTCGGCAACTTCGACGGCACACAGGCATATTACAGAGATTATCTCGAATATGATGAGAACGGCTATGACTACTCAATCGGCATGAGAAACTTCAAGGGTCACACCTATAAGCAGTTCAAGAGCGCCGTAGAGTATGCTACCGGACTTATTGAAAGAGAGCATAAATACATCAACGGCAACCCCGATGACTGGGCAGATCTGAGCGATACCGACAGAGCCAACAGAATCGCGGAATATGAAAGAGCCGTAGAGAACAAGCAGTCGATCAACTCCATCAGCTCGGCTATTGCTATCCACAGACTTGAAACCACATTCGCGAGACTTATCCCGCTCACCGGCGCAAGCAAGGATAAACTCAACTTAACATTCACCTTATACGGCGGCGAATCCAACGCCAACTACTCAATCTCCAGCTGGAGAGCCTATACCAGAGCGAAGAATTTCGCAGAAGCGGTTAAAGGCGAAGCCAATCCCTCCGCAGAGAAGATCAACCGCGCTATGAATGAGCTCATTGAGGCGTGGAAGTATCTTGATTACGGCGCTGACTACACAGCTCTTATCGCCGAGATCAACACTTCCAAGACAATGCTTTATGATGATTTCGGCGGCATCGGTCTGGGCGGCGGCGGAACAGCTTCCGATCCTATCGTCAGCGATACCGCAGGAGCTGCGGCAGAGCAGCTCGTTTACACGGTTGCATCGTTCAAGGCATTCCTTGATGCGATCAAGGCGGGCGACAAGCTCCTTGCCGACAGAGCAAACGGCGATGACCTCGGTCTTGCAGACCAGGATATCATCGATAACGCCAGGAAGGCAATCTACGACGCGAGAACAGGTCTTGTTCCCGTCGGACAGGATCCCGGCGGAAACACCGGCGGCGATGATGAGAATGAACCCGTTTATGAACTGATCACGTACGAAGTGGGCGATGAACCCTTTGAAACGTTTAACGGACAGTTCTTATTCGCACCCGAAATCCGTGATCTTGACAGTACCTTCCTTTCATGGAACGGATACACCACGGTTGAGGGAGAATACGATGAAGATCTTAATCCGTATGCCGGCGAAGAAATCACAGGCGTTATTGTCGGCGTTCCCGATTTCTTTGATTCTTCGACCATAGCCGAAATGTTCGAGACCGAATACTGCGAGGTTGAAGTACTCGAGACTGAGAACGGCTACGGCACAGGTTCATTAGCGGTTATCAAAGACGAAAAAGGCAATATTCTCGAATGCTATATTATCATCCTTAAGGGTGATATTGACTGCAACGGAATGTCAGGCGAATCGACTGACGCCACCAACGTCGAGTACTACGCAGCCGAAGTTCCCGGTTTCTACTGGATGGATGATCCTGATGATCTCACCAGATACGTGCTCGAGGCTGCCGAAGTCAACGGCGACGACTGGGTTGACACCGGTGACGTTACGGTACTTGATTACATGGCAAACAACGGTTGGGACTTCAATCCCATTACTTACGAAGTTTACTCCGAAGAATAATTATTCATTATAAGACCGGGCGGGTTTCCGCCCGCCCGGATAACTCCCAAAACAATAAGGAGGAATACAGATGACAAATGCCAAGCGCTTTTTAAGTGCAGTACTGGCGCTCGTTATGGCTCTTACCATGTTTTCCTGCCTGGGCGTAGTTGCCGGCGCGAGATACAATCACGGCG
>CACZTQ010000198.1 GCA_902784155.1 Oscillospiraceae bacterium | reverse complement strand
TGTGAACGGGCTTTTGCGCTCCGCTCACGGTAAGGTCGGGCGAGGCCTCTTCAAGGCCGTGCTCAAGGCAGTAAACCGCGGCGGCGGAGAGAGTCGCGTTTCCGCAGAATTCGCCGCCCGCCATATTGAGAGTTTTATCGCTTATAAACCCCACCTGCTCCGCGCCGGGCTCGGCGCGCATGAGAAGCGCGGCTGTTTCCTCCCGCTTTTCAGCCGGAACGGGAGTTTTGACCAGGAGGGTGATATTGCCCGTCGGGTCGATGCGGTAATAATCAATTATCATAAGTTGTTATAATTCTGAAGGAACTGCTTCGTTCTCTCGCTCTGCGTGTTGCCGAAGACATCCTCGGGGGCGCCCTGCTCAACTATCACGCCGCCCGCCATAAAGATTACCCTGTCGGATACGGCGCGGGCGAAGGACATCTCGTGAGTGACGATAACCATCGTCATTTTTTCCTCCGCGAGCTGCTTGATAACCTTGAGCACCTCGCCCGTAAGCTCGGGGTCGAGAGCGGAGGTCGGCTCGTCAAAAAAGAGGATTTCGGGATTCATCGCAAGCGCGCGGACTATCGAAACTCTCTGCTGCTGACCGCCCGAGAGCTCGCACGGGTAGGCGTTTGCCTTGTCTTCAAGCCCCATTTTCGCGAGGAGCCCGAGACATTCCTCCCTGACCTCATCCTTGTTGCGTCTGAGCACGGAAACGGGCGCGTCCATCATATTCCTGAGGACCGTCCAGTGCGGGAAGAGATTGAAATTCTGAAAAACGAGACCGAATATACGGCGGAATTCATTGAGATTCTTTGCATAGACGCATTTGCCGTTTTTCATTTCGGCGGCGTTTTTTCCGTCATAGGTTATTGTGCCCGCGTCTATTGTCTCAAGGAAGGTCGAGCAGCGCAGAAGGGTTGATTTGCCCGAGCCCGAGGGGCCGATAATCGAGACAACCTCGCCCTTGTCAACGTGAAACGATATATCTTTCAGGACGTGATTGTCGCCGAAGGATTTCTGAATATTTGACATTTTCAAAACACTCATACCGGCACCTCCTTACATCTTGTAGTAGCTCATCTTCTTCTCGACCTTGCCCATAACGAAGCTCACTATCAAATTGAATACATAATAGAATACGCCCGCGACAAGGAAGGGAATGAAGCTCGTTTCGGAGTTTGCAATCTGCTTGCCTATGGTGAACATTTCCTGATATGAAACGGTGAAGGCCATTGACGTATCCTTGACGAGAGTGACAATTTCGTTTGTGACGCTCGGGAGAATCCGCCTTATGACCTGAGGCAGAATTATCTTGAGAAATGTCTGCGCCCTGCTGTAACCGAGGACCTGGGCCGCCTCATACTGCCCGACGGGCATCGACTCGATGCCGCCGCGGTAAATCTCGGCGAAATACGCCGCGTAGTTTATCGAGAAGGCGATAACAACGGGTATCAGCTTGTTTCTCGATACGCTCACGCCGAAGAGGTAATACGGCCCGTAGGTGACGGCAATCAGCTGAAGCATCAGAGGAGTTCCCCTGAGAACGGAGATAAGAAACCCCGCGACAGCCGAAACCGGTTTTATCTTGCTGCCTCTCATCATTGCCACCGCCATACCGAGGGGCAGGGCGAAAAGCAGAGTCAGGAAAAAGATAGCGCAGGTTTTTTCGAGACCGGACGCCATCTTCATAACCATTGTCATTAAAGTCATACAATTCCTCGATTCTGTTACGGAAATCTTTTAACAGCGAAAACCTGAAGGCGCATTGCTGCACCTTCAGGAATTTAATACCGTGAGAGATTCTTATCTGGTAAGAAGAAGGTTGCCTTGTATATCGGGATATTTTTCGGCTATCTTCGCGTAGGTTCCGTCCGCGATGATGGCGTCGAGAGCGCCTTCAACCTGAGCGCAGAGCTCCTCGTCACCGGAGCGGAAAGCGATGCCGTACTGCTCGGCGCCGAGATCCTCGTCGATGATTCTGAAGCCGTCGTTCTTCGCGATATAATCCTCGGCAACGGGAGCGTCAACAAAGACCGCGTCAACCGCGCCGCCCGCAAGCTCCGTGAAGCAGCTTGTGAAGCTGTTGGAGGTGACAACCTCGCTGAAGGTATCGGCAAGATCTTTAAGGTCGCCGTTGAGAAGGGATTCGCCGGATGTGCCGAGCTGAACGGCTACTGCCTTGCCCGCGAGATCCTTTGAAGAATTGAAGCTGCTGTCTGCCTTGACGAGAAGAACCTGCTCATTGTCAAAATAAGGTCTTGAAATGATATAGCCGGCCTCTTTCATCGAGTCGAGAATGGTCATACCCGACCATACGCAGTCGCATTCGTTTGAATCGAGCTGAACGAGTTTCTGATCCCAGTTGACCGCGAATACCTTGAATTCCCAGCCGAGCTTTTCGCAGACCGCTTTGCAGACCTCAACGTCAAAGCCGGTGTATTCGCCGTCTTTGCCGAGATAGCTGAAGGGAGGATACTCGGGGTCGATACCCATTGTGAACGATGTCCTTGCGGGGGCCTCTTCGGGAGCGGCGGTGCTCTCTTCGGGGCTTGTCTTTGCGCCGCAGCCGGCAAGGCCGAGCGAAAGAGCCGCGATGACAGCGGCGATTACGATTGCAATAATTTTCTTATTCATAAATACAACCTCCGTTATTCCGGAACCCTCGGGCTCCGTTTTATTATTCCTGTATTACATAATTTACCATACTGTTATAGTAAAATCAATACTTTTACGAATAAATTTTTCTTTATTTCCGCAGGAGTTTGTATTATAATTGTCGCAGACACGGAATATTCACGGAGGATTTAAAAATGAAAGAAATAAGCATAAGAGATATAAAAGTCAGCGCTCCCGAGCTTTTTGACGGCGTCTGGGCGCTTGTGACGGCGGGCGGCGAGGACGATTTCAACTCGATGACCGTCAGCTGGGGAGCTCTCGGTGAAATCTGGGGGAAGGACGCGGCTTTCATCTTTGTCCGC
>CACZTQ010000197.1 GCA_902784155.1 Oscillospiraceae bacterium | reverse complement strand
TATCGCGAAAAAGCGGTTGCCAATATTCTTGCGGCGCCTCAGACAAGAGGGGAGCAGATAGCAGAAATCAACAAAAAAATGACGGCAGAGCTCGAAGAGATTGATATTGAAAAAGATTTCGATAAGGCGCTCTCAATATTTGAATATTGGTACGGCGAGAGAGAAAACAATTATATGGCCGCCGAATCCGGAGTAAAGAGACAGACCAAGTGGCATTTTGATATTTATGAGAAGGATGACGGCGGCTACGCCGGCGTTGCTCTGAATTTTATAAAGATTGAACAGAGCGGCGGCGTTGACTCCATGATTCTGTGCGTTCCGAATAACGGAGCGATAGAAGGACTGCTTGATTCCGATGTCGTTGAGATTACCTGCGATATAATCAACGGAGAAGCCGTGCCTCATAAATTCGGCAAGGTTGATGAGCAGAATCTCGAACTCATCAGAAGAGTCAAAATGTATGAAAGGCTTTCGAGCGAAGCCATCAGAACAAAGTCGCGTGTCAGAGCGATTGAAGCTCTTACACTCCATCCTCTTGTGGCGAGCTATTCTCTCGCGACTGAGCTGGTTGACGAGTATCTTATTCACAATAAAAACTATATCGGAGAATGGAAATGAGCTTTATAGTCGGTGCCGGAGCAACCAATGTGGATTTGTTATATAAGAATATGCCGAAGCTTCCCGATATCGGTGAGGAGGTATATACCGATGATTTTTCAATACAGCTCGGCGGCGGTCTTCCGGCAACGCTTATCAATCTCGGCCGTCTCGGAATAAAAACAAAGATTGCGACAGAGCTCGGCAAAGATATGTTTTCGTCTTTTGCCTCGGAGCAGTTTTCTTCAAACGGAGTTACGCCTCTGAATCTTTATCACGGTGACGGAATTCCGCTGAATATTACGAGCGTTATAATTCTCCCGCAGGACAGAAGTTTTGTTACCTACGGCAAAGAAAGCATAAATCCCGACAGCAGAGCGCTTGATGAATTCTATAACGCGGCGCGCGGTGCCCGGATATGCCTTATGAATCCGGGCGGTTTTACCGGAGTTTACAGGCGTCTTAAATCCGAAGGTACCGTTATGGTGCTCGATACCGGATGGGACGATGAGATGAGCTTCGGGAAATACGGCGATTTGCTTGAAATTGCCGATTACTATACTCCGAATCAGAAGGAAGCTCTCAAGATTACCGGCTGCAGTAACGTAAAAGACGCCGCAATTTCTCTCAGAAAATATTTTGATAAGGTAATAATCAAACTCGATAAAGACGGCTGTCTCGGTCTTGATGAAACGGGTGAATTTGTCTGCAGAAGCATTGACGAATTCAAATGCGTTGATTCAACGGGAGCCGGAGACGCTTTCCTCGCGGGTTTCTGTTACGGCCTGTACCATAATTATTCCTTCAGAGACTCCATTGAATTCGGAAACATCACCGGTGGAAAGGCGGTCACTCAGGCCGGAGCTCTCTCCGCTTATGTGAATGAAAAAGAGCTTCTTGAAATCAAAAACAGATATGAAGGGGTGATGTGATGAGCGAAGGATATTTTGACGGCTCGATGCCCCGGAAGGTTCTTGAATATTATCTTTCACACGCCGCGTCCGCTCAATGGATTACGATGAGCGATACTCTTGATGACGATATCAGGGTTATTCTCAAAACGGGAATCAAATTTCTCGGCAGGGCGGCCGGTATATGGAAGGCAAGTATGCCCGACCCCGAACATTTCGCTCTCGTTAAAAGCGCAGCCGATAAGATTCATTCGGCTGACCCCGAGGTAATTCTTCAGGCCTGTATTTTTGAGGCAATTTACCGCGAGGATGTTGAGAGCGTTAAAATTCCCGCCCGTGTATTTGAGGCTTTCGGCCTTCCCGCCGAAGACAGATACTTCAATTATGACGCGTGTCTTTTCCCGAAGGATTCGGGAGCCTGGTCAAATATGCCCGATATTTCAAAGACGGAATCGCAGATGTGGTTTTATTACCGCGGAATCAATTATATCGACAGCGGATGCGAAGCTTTTCATATGGGACAGATTCACCTTTATACCGGGCACGACAGGGGATATAAAGCAATATCAAAGGTTATCGGAATGCTCCGTGAATACGGTAAAGCTCACGCGAGAAGGCATAAGGTGATTTTTGACGCTCACTCTCACTCGCTTGTTGTCGGCGGCAAAAGTCTCCTCGATTATAACGCAATGCCCCTGACAAGATATCCTATTCTCGACAGGACGGGGGAGAAGCTCGTCCTTGTCCGCGAAGGTAAATCCGGCGGGGGAATCTCGCCCGAGGGAGTCTGTGAAGAATCCCTGCCTTTCCT
>CACZTQ010000196.1 GCA_902784155.1 Oscillospiraceae bacterium | reverse complement strand
TCTTTGTTGATGACTACTTTAACTGCCTTACCGTCGGCTCGGTTATGAGACCCGTTACCGACGGCCACAAGGTTTCAAGAGCCAAGCTCGCATATCTCATTGACGCTACGGCGGCTCCCGTTTGCATCATCGCCCCCATTTCATCCTGGGCGGCGGCTGTCGCGGGCTTCGCAAACAGCGCAGGAGCCGAGAGCGGAATCGCGCTCTTCCTCAAAGCTATCCCCTATAACTTCTACGCAATCTTCACAATTATAATGATGTTTGTCATCACCTGCGCCAAATTCGACTACGGCCCGATGAAGCTTCACGAAAAGAACGCGATAGAGAATGACGATATCTTCACAACCGGCACAAGAGAAGCGGTTGAAGATATGGAGGTCAACGAAAAGGGAAGGGTCCTCGACCTCATCATCCCCGTTATCTTCCTTATCATTGCCTGCGTAATCGGTATGATTTATACCGGCGGATTCTTCAGCGGCGCATCCTTCATCGATGCCTTCTCGGATTCCGACGCTTCCGTAGGCCTCGCGCTCGGCGGAGCGGCTGCGCTCGTCTTCACGATTCTCTACTTTCTTATCAGAAGAACAATCAAATTCAGAGACATTATGGAATCTCTTCCCGACGGCTTCAAGGCAATGGTTCCCGCAATTCTCATCCTTGTCTGCGCCTGGACTCTTAAAGCAATGACCGATTCTCTCGGAGCGAAGATATTCATCTCACAGCTCGTTGAGGGAACGGCAGGCGGATTCCAGATGTTCCTGCCCGCAATCATATTCGCTATCGCGGTCGGCCTCTCATTCGCAACCGGCACCTCCTGGGGTACATTCGGTATTCTCATCCCCATCGTGCTCAGCGTATTTGATGCAAGCAACCCGCTCGCCATCATCTCAATCTCGGCCTGTATGGCAGGCGCCGTCTGCGGCGACCACTGCTCGCCCATCTCCGATACGACAATCATGTCCTCGGCAGGCGCACAGTGCAACCACATCAACCACGTTTCGACTCAGCTGCCTTACGCCCTGACCGTTGCCGGCGTTTCATTTGTAACCTACATCATAGCCGGTATTCTCGGCAGAATCGGCCTCGGCCTCATCTCTCTGCCCATAGGCGCTGTGCTCATGGTAGCGACTCTCCTTGTAGTCAAAAAAGCGACCGCAAAGAAAGCGTAACAGCCCGTAATATACAGTTAACCCGCAGGGTAAAATGCCCTGCGGGTTTGATTTATTATATGAGAAAAAACTATTTATCTATTATAAATGTAACAACGCTCTTTCGAGGCATTATGAATTCCGCGCCTGTCTGAGTCTGTTCGAGGTTGCGGTCCGCGTCCGTGATATAGGCGGTCGCCCTTTCACAGGGAAGAGTCAGCTCTTTATCCGTCTTTTCTCTGTTCATTACCACGACAATGTATTTGTCATCATTCTCAAACGCAACGCTGCCGAGGTCCGTGCCGGTTGAGACTTCGATTCTTCTGCTGCCGGGGCGGATGAACTTTGAGAAATTGCCGAAGGCGTAATATCTCTTAGTCAGCCTGTATGAGCGGGGGCCGTCAAACTCGTATATCAGACCGTCGCAGTAGTCATAGATTGACAGCGCAATCCAGTACTGCCAGGAGGTTACGTTGAGGAGCTTCAAATCCTCCATTATGACTCTCGTCTGACGGAGAGCGGATTTTATCGAGTAATCCCTGCCGCCTCTCATATCGCACCATTCGCTGGTTTTGAGCTCGACTCCCGGATAGTGCCTGTCCATAAACTTTTTGTATCTTTTGAGATAAGCGGGTCTGTCGCCGATTGTCTTTTTGAGAATGGTATAATTCGGCGTGAGGAAATATGAGTGCGTGTCAATCGCATCAAGCTTATCGCGGATTTTTATATCGTCAAGCAGAATCCTGCAATAGGTTTTGTTGAACCATCTGATATCGCCGTTTTCCGCGGCGGAGAGCTTCAGCCCTTTGAGCTTCGGTCTCTTGTCGATTTCATCGGCGAAAACTCTGAGAAGCCTCCACACCTGAGCGGGATTGTAATGGCAGCCCTCCTGCCCTCCCGTCCATTTCCAGACGGGCTCATTGACGGGCGAGAGATATTTCACGGGAATCCCCTCGTCGATGAAATGCTCAACGCAGTCAAGGCAGTATTTGGCGAATCTGTAATAATTCTCTTTGGCGAGATTTGTTCTGAAAAGCTTATCGCAGTGCGCCTTGCCGTTTATCGTCATCCTCTCGGGGGGAGAATTGACAAAGACGACGACCTCGTCAGCTCCGTATTTGACGGCGAGCTTCATCATTTCGACGGCGTTGGCATCGCGCGAGAAATCATAAGTGTAATCGTCGGCGTCAAAGCTCTCCGTTCTTCTCTGCTCATTGTCATATACGCCGTTTCCGCTCTGCTTTGAGCCTCCGCCGAGATTATAGCGGTAGCATTTTATCCCGAGCCCCTCTTTTTCATCAAAGAGAAGCTGGGCGATTCTCTCATTTTTGGGCATTCCGGATTTCTCGTCGGTTTCGTACCAGCCGCCGACGGTCTGAGCCCACCAGGCGCCGCTGACGCCGAATGAGCCGAATACCTGATGCTTATTCTGAGGGTAAAGTAACATTTTGCTCATCGAGTCACCTCGTCAATTCAATAACGACAATTTCGGGGGGATTGTTCAACCTTACCGGGAGTACGCTTGTGCCGAGCCCGTCGGAGACAATCATATTTGTTACGCCTTCGCTGTAAAGACCGCTGACGTATTTCGGGAAGAATCTCTGAGTCGGGGCGACCACAGCGCCGATTACCGGCAGCCTCACCTGCCCGCCGTGAGTGTGCCCGCTGAGAACGAGATTGAATCTCCCCTCAACATAGTCCTCAAATCTCTCGGGCCTGTGAGAGAGAAGAATTTTATAACCGTCCTCGGCTGAAAGCTTTTTGACGGAATCGCCGAAGGTATAGAGATAATTTGGGTCGTCAAGCCCCTGTATTCTTATGAATTCCCCGTCTCTTTCGATTTTTTCGGAGCTGTTGTGAAGGAACAGGGCAAACTCCGAAGCGCTCTTCTCAAACGGGATATAGTCCTTATAAATCCAGGCCTCGTGATTGCCTGTCACATAATAGCAGGGGGCGATCGCGGAGAGCTCCTTTATAAGGGCGGTCACGGCGTCGAAATCCTTTGTATTCTCATCGACGATATCGCCCGTCAGCGCGATAATATCCGGCTGAGCGTCAGACACTTTCTCAATAAGGCGGGAATTGTTCTTTCCGAATACTGCGTTATGAAGGTCTGAAACCTGCGCTATTTTAAAGCCGTCGAATGCCGCGGGAAGAGCGGCATCCTTTATCTCGTATTCCTCGGTGCAGAGCCAGTGAAGGCTTATCTCGATATCAATGAAGAGGAAGAGAAACACGGCGATTAAAACAGCGGGAATAATTCGTTTCCTTACCATAAGTCTCCGTTAATTCTGAGTTATTTTTTCGACAATCTGTTTTACGTATTTATCATAGAAACCGGTCGCCGTAAACCATACGACAAACTTGCTCAGATACTCATAAAAGACGGTTTCAATCTGCGAGCCCGGTCTGTAGCCCGAGGTGCTGCCGGGCTTGAGGTATGTGTTTTCGCCGTCGTAGCTGATGCAGAATATATTGAGCGTTTCGGGGCCTACGGACTTGTTTATTTTATTGCCGGTCACAAGGACCTTCTGATAGCGGGGAGTTATGAAATCATTGAGGAAGCCGAAATTGTTTGAAATATTG
>CACZTQ010000195.1 GCA_902784155.1 Oscillospiraceae bacterium | reverse complement strand
TTTCTTGAGATGATTAAAGACGGCGACAAAAGGCTTTTTGATACAATTATAGTATGGAAGCTTGACAGGTTCGCCCGTAACAGGTATGACAGCGCCAGATATAAAGCACAGCTCAAGAAAAACGGAATAAAAGTTGTTTCTGCAACGGAATCTATTTCTGAAGGATCGGAAGGAATATTGCTTGAATCCGTTCTTGAAGGATATGCAGAGTATTATTCAGCGGAATTATCGGAGAAGGTTGTAAGAGGTATGAAAGAAAATGTATTAAAAGGCAAATTCAACGGAGGCACAATTCCTATAGGCTATCATGTCGAAAACAGCTGTCTTGCTGTCGATAAGCTTGTTGCGCCATTTATTGTGGAAGCATTTGAAATGTATCGCAGCGGATATTCAATGAAAGAAATCCGCGATTATCTCAACAGCAAAAATGTCAGAACTCCCAGAGGCAACAAAATCACATATAACGCAGTCAACTATATGCTTAAGAACAGAAGATATATAGGCGAGGCGAAATTCCGTGATATAGTTGTTCCCGGCAGTATTCCGGATATCGTTCCGAAATCTTTATTTGAAGCGGTGCAGGATATGCTTGCGATCAACCGCAAAGCGCCGGCAAAGAAGAAAGCGGAAGAAGATTATCTGCTGACAACCAAGTTCTATTGCGGACATTGCGGAGCTTTTATGATCGGCGAGAGCGGTAAGGGCAGAAACGGGATAGTTCACAGATACTATAAATGCTCTGTAATTAAAAACCGCAAAGGCAAATGTGACTGCAAGACTATCCGTAAGGAGCTGATTGAAGACCTGGTCATAGGAAAGACTCTTGTGATGCTCAGAGAACGGAATACCATTGAAGCGATTATTCGGATTGTTATGAAGCTTCAGAAACAGGAAAATACAACTATTCCGATGCTTGAACATCAGCTGAGTGAAACCGAAACGGCAATCAATAATATTATGCTTGCCATTGAACAGGGTGTTCTTACCAAAACAACCAAAGCCCGTCTTGATGAACTTGAGGCAATGAAAGAAGAAATTGAGGTTAAACTGGCAAATGAAAGAATCTCAAAGCCGGCTATTACCGAAGATTTTATAAGATTGTTTCTTGAAAGGTTTACAAGCTGTGATTACACAACCATTGAGCAAAAACGGCAATTGATTATGACATTTATCAACGCAATATATCTTTTTGATGACAAAATAATAATCGCTTACAATTATATGGAAAGACAGGAAACTGTATTGCTGAGCGATTTGAAAGAAACAAGTTTAGTTCCTGTTTCGAGTTTAAATAATTATGGGGCGCCAACAAAAAAGCAGACCAAACGGTCTGCTTTTTTGTTGCCATATCATATTGAGAATTGACCTTGATGCCGCGTTCAGCCGCCTGTCGCGCGAAGCGCTGCACGGGCTGTTAACTGTGACACATCCGAGCGCTGCCTGTGGCAGATGAAGCGAGGATTTGTCAGGAAAAAACAGGGAGCAATGCGAAGCGCTTCAAGCGAGCAGGGAGACCATGTTTTTGACCGACACCGGTAGAGAAAAGAAAATATTTTACAATTTTATTTTTAAGCAGACCAAACGGTCTGCCTTTTTGTTGCCATATCAGAATGGAATTGACCCCTGATACCGCGTTCAGCCGCCTGCCGCGCGAAGCGCTGCACGAGCTAACCTTAACCGCTTTGGCCCTCTCCGAGAACGGAGAGGGTGGATTGCGAGTGAAACGAGCAAGACGGGTGTGGCGATATGCGCGAGCATAATATAATCGGAGCGGATTTATCCGCGACCCTTCATTGCACATTGCACATTGCTAATTGCTAACTGACTTATGCTCCGCATATCCTTTTTGCGGGCGACAGATTGTCGCCCCTACTATGCTCCGCATATCCTTGTAGTCGCCACAGGCGGCGCTTCGGCAGTTCGCCCCCGTTCTCGGAGAGGGCTATGGCTGTTTAAGGAACAGAAAATGCAAAAAATAAAAAAATAACGAAAAACGTAAAAAATGTATTGACAAACATAAATTAGGGTGATATAATGCGGATGAAAGTTAACGATAAACGTTAAATAATTAACGCAAGGAGAGATTGATATGAATCAGAATTTTAAAAAGAACATTAACACTGCAGGTGAAATCGGCAGGATAATCGCATCTATTCTGGGAGTGCTTTTGATAATCGGCGCGGTGGCTCTGTCCGCTGTTGCGGCTCTTACGGTTGCGGTATCGGATGAATCGATAGACATCACGGTTAACGGGACGGCGGATATTTCATCGCAGGGCGAGCTCTTTACAAAATTCAAGAAGGTATTCTCCGTTAAGCAGGACGGCGACTCCGCTAAGGTTGACCTTGCTCAGAATGCCGTTGACGTTGATTTCAGAATTGCCGATTCCGGCAATATTCTTGAGGACGCGAAGCTCACCGAAACAGATAAAGGATACAATCTTGAGCTCGCCGGCAAGAAGGTTACCGTCAGTATGCGCAGGGTGTTTTTCGGCCTTGTTGTCTCTGTCCTTGAAATCGTCTGCTCCGCGGTTGTTATATTTATGCTCCGCAATCTTATGAGATCGCTCGAAAAATGCGATACCCCCTTTGGCGGAGATGTTATCTCCCGTATGAAAAAATTCGGTTTTTCGCTGATTCCGTATGTTGTTCTTCACAGCGCGTCAAAGAGCACCTGGAACTCAATGCTTCAAGCGAATGAGAGCTCGGTGAATTTCGGCTTTGATATCGATCTTACAATTATCCTCGGAATTCTGATAATTATTTTGCTGGTTATGGTCTTCTCATACGGCGCGCAGCTTCAGAAAGAATCAGACGAAACGCTCTGAGGTGAAGAATATGGGAAAGATAGTGCTGCGCCTTGACAGGGTCATGGCAGACAGAAAGATGAGTCTCAACGAGCTTTCGGAGAAGGTCGGAGTTGCCAACGTCAACCTCTCGAAGCTCAAAAACGGTCACGTGAGCGCGATACGATTCTCGACTCTTGAAGCGCTTTGCGGAGCGCTTGACTGTCAGCCGGGCGATATAATGGAATATGAGCCGGATAACCCGGCATAAAACGATGCCCGCAGGGATAACCTGCGGGCGCTGTTGTTTTATATTGAATTACGGAATCACCGGTAACGGAATCGCGGCCGTTTCTCAGTTATTCGCCTTGGTGTCGCAGTAGATGCAGCGGTAGATTCTTCTCTTGCGGTCGGTGAGCCTGAATATGTGCGGGAGCTCCTGCTCCGTGGATGTTATGCATCTCGGATTCTTGCAGAAGAGAACATTCTTCAGCTCATCGGGCTCGGTTATATCGCGCTTCTCGACGAGCTTGCCTTCGCGGATGACATTGACCGTGGCGTTGGGGTCAACATATCCGATAACATCCATATCGATATCTATGTCGCCGTCGATTTTGATTATATCCTTTTTGCCCATGCGTTTGCTGGTGGCGTTCATTATCATCGCGACAGGGCATTCGAGCCTGTCGAGCCCGAGCAGCTTATAGAGAGCCATCGCCTTGCCTGCGCCTATGTGGTCGATAACAAAGCCCGTGTTGATACTGTCAATATTCATACATTTACCCCCAGCATATCCATTATAAGCGCCATTCTTATGAATTTTCCGTAGCGCGCCTGCCTGAAATAGCAGGCCCTCGGGTCGCTGTCAACCGCGGTTGAGATTTCGTTTACTCTCGGCAGCGGATGCATTACAATCAGCTCGTCCGAAGCTTTTTTCATTTTTTCTTCGGTGAGAATGTAGCTGTCTTTCAGGCGGAGATAATCCTCTTCGTTGAAGAATCTCTCGCGCTGTACTCTCGTCATATAGAGAATATCGAGATCGCCGATAACGTCGTCGAGCGAGGTGCTCTGAGTGTAGGGGATTCCCTTATCCTTTATATAATCCTGCTTGACAAAGCTCGGAAGCTTCAGCTCAACAGGGGAGATGAGCACGAATTCAACGCCGGGATATCTCGACATCGCCGCTATGAGCGAGTGGACGGTCCTGCCGAATTTAAGGTCGCCGCACACGCCTATTTTAAGGTTGCCGAGGCGGCCTTTTTCGTGGCTGATTGTCAGAAGGTCGGTCAGCGTCTGTGTGGGATGGAAATGACCGCCGTCGCCCGCGTTGATAATCGGCACGGTCGAGCGCGTGAGCGCAACGTGCGGTGCGCCCTCCTTGGGGTGGCGCATTGCGATTATGTCGGCGTAGGTGCTCACGACCGCTATCGTATCCGCGACGCTCTCGCCCTTGGCCGCCGAGCTTGAGCTCGCCTCCGAGAAGCCGAGCACCTGGCCGCCGAGAGAGAGCATTGCCGATTCAAAGCTCAGCCTGGTCCTTGTTGACGGCTCAAAAAACAGAGTCGCGAGGATTTTATTCCTGCAGACGTCATTGTATTTCGCGGGGTTTGCGATTATATCGTCCGCAACCTTTATGAGCTGATTGATTTCTTCAACGCTGAGATCCAGAATATTTATAAGATTCTTCATATTATTCTCCTATCCAGCTTTCATCGGAGGGATTGTCGCGGAATTTAATGAGTCTCTCAATATCCTCCGGTCTGATATAGCCCTCCTGCGCGGCGACCTCGGCGATGCAGTCGAAATTCGTAAGGGAGACATTTCTGACCTGAGCCTCGGCGAGGCGATCGAGTCCCTTCTGCATTCCGTAGGTGAATATGCTCACTATTCCGAGCACCTCGGCGCCCGCTTCGCGCAGCACGTTGACGACCTCGATGACGCTGCCGCCCGTGGAAATGAGATCCTCCACGACAACGACCTTCTGCCCTGCCTCGAGGCGCCCTTCAATCTGATTCTGTCTGCCGTGGTCTTTTGCGCCCGAGCGGACATATCCCATCGGCAGCCCCATTATATGAGCCGTGATTGCGGCGTGGGCGATTCCCGCGGTGGATGTACCCATAAGCACCTCGGCCTCGGGGTAGTATTCCTTTATTGCCTGCGCGAGAGAATTCTCAACATCGTTTCTCACCTCGGGCGCGGTCAGCGTGAGACGGTTGTCGCAATAGACGGGGCTCTTAATCCCGCTAGCCCAGGTGAAGGGCTCGTCCGGGCGGAAAAACACCGCCTTGATTTTAAGCAGATCTTTCGCGATAAGATTTTGTGTTGCGTTCATATCAGTTCAAACCTCCGGTGAATTCTTTCAGACATCTTTCGTAAGCGGCGACAGGGTCATCCGCCTTGGTGACGGGCCTGCCGACAACAATGTAATCCGAGCCGATTCTGTTTGCCTCGAGGGGAGTCATAACGCGTTTCTGGTCTCCTATATCCCCGTCGGCAAAGCGGACTCCCGGCGTGACGGTCAGGAATTCCGCGCCGCAGACCGAGTGGACCTTGCCTGCCTCAAGGGGCGAGCAGACAACGCCGTCAAGCCCGGAATTCTTTGCGTTCAGAGCGTATTTCATAACGACCTCGTCGATGGGCCTCTCTATAAGAATATCGGATTCCATTGTCTGCTGGTCGGTCGAGGTCAGCTGAGTGACCGCGATGAGCAGCGGGCGGGTGCCGTCCTCTCTCGTGAGCCCTTCGATGGCCGCCTTCATCATGGGCGAGGTGCCCGAGGCATGGACGTTGCACATATCCACATCGAGCCTCGAGAGCACTTTCATCGCGCTTTTTACCGTATTCGGAATGTCGTGAAGCTTGAGGTCGAGAAAGATTTTATGACCTCTCGCCTTTATCTCCCTGACAATATCGGGGCCCTCCGCGTAAAAGAGCTCCATGCCTATCTTGACAAACGGCTTGCGCGAAACGAATTTATCGAGAAACGCGAGAGTTTCGCTCTTCCCCGGAAAATCGCAGGCGATAATTACGTCTTTACCCATTGTGTGCTCCTCCGATTATATCTTCAAGTTTATCTATGCCGTATTTATCCATAACGCGGGGAAGGTCCTCTATAATCTCCTTACAGGCGAAGGGGTTGACGAGATTTGCCGCGCCGACCTGCACGGCCGTCGCTCCCGCGAGCATCATTTCGATTACATCCTCTGCGCTTGAAACGCCGCCCATACCGACAACCGGAATTTTTACCGCGCCGGAGACCTGATACACCATCCTGAGCGCGACGGGCAGTATCGCCGGCCCCGAGAATCCGCCCATTTTATTCGCTATGACGGGGCGCTTTGTCTTCAGGTCTATTCTCATACCGAGAAGGGTGTTTATCAGGCTGATTCCGTCGGCGCCCGCCGCCTCGCACGCCTTCGCGATTGAAACTATATCCGTAACGTTTGGCGAGAGCTTGATGATGACGGGCTTTGAGGTTACCTCCCTGACCGCCCTCGTCACCTGAGCGGCGCTCTCCGGATCCGTGCCGAAGCTCATACCGCCACCGTGTACATTCGGGCAGCTGACATTGACCTCAAACCAGCCTATCTGCTCCTCGGAGTCAAGCTTTGCACAGGTATAGGCGTAGTCCTCAACCGAGAAGCCGCTGACGTTGGCCATAACTTTTTTATGAAAAACCTTTTTGAGCTTCGGCAGCTCCTCCGAGATGACCTTGTCAACTCCCGGATTCTGAAGGCCTACGGCGTTTATCATACCCGAGGTGCATTCGGCTATGCGCGGGGTCGGATTCCCGAATCTCGCCTCTTTGGTCGTGCCTTTGAATGAGAAGGTGCCGAGCATATTGATATCATAGAGCTCCGCGAATTCAAAGCCGAAGCCGAATGTTCCCGAGGCGGGAACCACGGGATTGTCGAGCTTTATTCCGCAGAGATTTACGCTTAATCTTTCCATATTATTTCACCGCTTTCCATTACGGGCCCTTCCCTGCAGATTCTTTTGTTTCCCGTGAGTGTCTTGCAGGAGCAGCCCATACAGGCACCGAAGCCGCAGCCCATCCGTTCCTCGAAGCTGTATTGACCGGGAGTTTTTGCGGCTCTGTTTA
>CACZTQ010000194.1 GCA_902784155.1 Oscillospiraceae bacterium | reverse complement strand
ATGATATCTCTCGGAATAGACACGAGCAACTACACCACATCCTGCGCTCTCTATGACAGCGAAACGGATAAGGTGATTCAGAAGAAAATGCCTCTGCCCGTAAAAGACGGCGAAAAAGGTCTCAGGCAGAGCGACGCCGTGTTTCATCACACAAGGCAGCTGAACGCCGTTATAGGCGGGCTGTTTGAAGAATTCGGCGGAGAAATCGATATCATAGGCGTTTCGTCAAAGCCGAGAAGCGCCGAGGGCTCGTATATGCCCTGCTTCACGGCGGGCTACAACACCGCCGCCTCGCTCTCTCACGTTATGAGAAAGCCGCTGTATGAATTCTCTCATCAGCAGGGGCACATCGCCGCCGCCGCTTATTCGGCGGGGGTGACGGAGCTTCTTCGCTCCCCTTTCATCGCCTTTCACGTTTCGGGCGGCACGACGGAAGCTCTGCTCGCAGAACCCGATGAAAATAATATAATCCGCGAAAAAATAATAGGCGAAACAAACGACCTCAACTGCGGTCAGGCCGTTGACAGATGCGGAGTGATGCTGGGCCTTAAATTCCCCTGCGGACCCGCTCTCGAGGCACTCGCTCTCAAATCGGAGAGAGAATTCAGGCCGAAGGTCAGCGTCTCCGGCGGAAAATGCAATCTCTCGGGGCTCGAGAATCAATGCGCGAAAATGCTTTCACAAGGTGAGGCCCCGGAAGACATAGCGAAATACTGCCTGACTTTCATAACCGAAACCATAAGACAGATGACCGCCTTCTGCCTGTCGGAATACGGCAATCTGCCCGTACTCTATGCGGGAGGAGTGATGAGCGACAGTCTTATTCAGACCTCGCTCGGCAGAGAATTCCGCGCTTATTTCGCGTCGCCCGAGTTTTCGTGCGACAACGCCGCAGGCATCGCCCTGCTCGCTTATATGAAGGATAAAAACAATGCCTGAAATCATTTCCGTCTCAGCTCTCAACAGATATGTAAAATCAATCCTCGACTCGGATTCAAATATACAGTCCGTCTATATCAAGGGGCAGATTTCAAACTTCAAAAACCATTATCAGACCGGGCACTTCTATTTTTCGCTCAAGGACGAAAAGGCGCAGGTGCGCGCTGTAATGTTCCGCTCGGCCAATCAGAAGCTGAGATTCGCTCCCGAAAACGATATGAGCGTCATAGTCAGGGCGAGAGTCTCGATTTACGAGGCGGGCGGAGACTATCAGGTCTATGTTGACGATATGCAGCCCGACGGAATCGGCGCGCTCGCAATCGCCTTTGAGCAGCTCAAAAAACGGCTGGAGGCCGAAGGGCTCTTCAGCCCGGAGCACAAAAAAGCAATACCCTCCTATCCGCGTAAGGTCGGCGTAATAACTTCCGAAAGCGGAGCGGCGGTGAGAGATATAATAAACATTATCTCAAGAAGGTATCCGCCCGCGGAAATAGTTCTTTACCCGGTTGCCGTGCAGGGAAGCACGGCGGCGGAGCAGATAGCCCGCGCGATTGAGTATTTCAACAAAACCAAAGCCGCCGATGTGCTTATCGCGGGCAGAGGCGGCGGCTCAATCGAGGACCTGTGGGCCTTTAACGAGGAGGCCGTTGCCCGCGCGGTTTACGCGAGCGAAATCCCGGTCATCTCGGCTGTCGGTCACGAGACGGATTATACAATCTGCGACTACGTTTCCGACCTCAGGGCTCCGACTCCTTCAGCGGCGGCGGAGCTCGCCGTCCCCGACATAAGAGAGCTGAGAAACATATTCGCGACTTACGGTCAGATGATATACTCCGGCGTCAGTTCAAGGCTTGACGAACTCCGGCGCAAAACCGAAAGTCTCAGGATAAGGCTCGTTTCAAAGAGCCCCGCGTCCGCCGTAGAAAACCTGATGCTCCGGCTCGACAGAGTCTCGGCTTCGATGGATTCGGCATTCGAAAAAGAGCTGAATTCAAAAAGAACTCAGCTCGGTATTCTTGCCGAGAGGCTCAGCCAGTCCGATCCGCTCAAGATTCTCTCAAAGGGCTACGGTATGGTGACAAGGGACGGGGAAGTCATTACGGATTCGGAAAGCTTAAAAAGCGGAGATATAATCAGGCTCAGACTTTATAACGGTGAAAAAGATTGTGAGGTGCTCTGATGAGCGAAAACATCGATTTTGAAAAATCAATAGCAAGACTTGAGGAAATAACAGAAAAGCTCGAAAAAGGAAAGCTGAAGCTCGACGAGATGACCGCCCTCTATTCCGAGGGCACAAAGCTCGCCGCGGCCTGCGGCAAAGCCCTTGAAGAGGCTCAGATAAAGATAACGAAAATCACGGGAGATAACGAAGAAAATGGATAATTACGACTCTTTGTATAAGAGATATCTTGAAGAATTCAACGACTTTCTGCAGAGCAAGACAGACATCAAAAAATTCCAGGGCAGAGACTCCGACGGATTTTACTCCGTTATGGAGGCGATAACCTATTCCCTTACAAACGGCGGAAAAAGAATAAGACCGGTTCTTGCGCTCGAATTCTGCCGCCTGTGCTCGGGTGACCACACTCCCGCGCTTGACCTCGCTCTCGCGATTGAGATGATTCACACATATTCGCTCATTCACGACGACCTGCCGTGTATGGACGATGACGATATGCGCAGAGGAAAGCCGTCAAACCACATAGTTTACGGCTACGCGAATGCCCTGCTCGCGGGCGACGGACTGCAGGCCCTCGCCTTTGAAACGATAGCCCGCTCCCCTCTCGGCGACGATAAGAAGGTCGCCGCCGTAACGCTTCTCTCCGACGCCGCGGGCCCCTGCGGAATGGTCGCGGGGCAGGCAATGGACCTTGAAAACGAAAACAAATATATCGGCCTTGACGAAATCAAGGCAACGGACACTCTCAAAACAGGCAAGCTCATAACAGCGTCGGCTCTTATGGGCTGCATCGCCGGCGGTGCGGACAGGGAAAAATTCCTCGCGGCCGAGACCTTCGCGAAGAATATCGGCCTCGCCTTCCAGATAGTTGACGATGTGCTTGACGTAACGGGCGACGAGAGCAAGCTCGGAAAACCCGTCGGCAGCGACGAAATCAGCGGAAAATCAACCTATGTGACAATTCTCGGCGTTGAGAGCGCCATGAAACTCGCGAGAGATCTCACAACCGAGGCGGTCGGAGTTCTGAATATATTCGGAGACGACGCCTGGTTCCTCGAGGAGCTCGCTTCAAAACTGCTTTACAGAGAAAACTGAAGAGAAAACTGAAATGAATAATTCCGGAAACTATAAATATCTCGGCCGAATCAACAGCCCGCAGGAGCTGAAAAAGCTCGATGAAAGCGAGCTAGATATCCTGTGCGCCGAGATCAGGTCAAAGCTCATCGAAACCGTATCCGAAAACGGCGGGCACCTCGCCTCGAATCTCGGAACAGTTGAGCTGACGGTTGCCCTTCACAGGAGCTTCAGCGCTCCCGATGACACGATAGTATGGGATGTCGGGCATCAGGCCTACACACACAAGCTCCTGACGGGAAGATACGAAAGCTTTGACACCCTCAGGCAGGAGGGCGGAATCTCCGGCTTTGTCAGGCCCGATGAAAGCGTTTACGATTCGTTTTATGAAGGGCACGCGGGTACATCCGTCTCTCAGGCGGCGGGCGTTGCCGCGGTCAACAGAATCAAGGGCAATTCGAATTATGCGGTCGCGGTCATAGGCGACGGCTCCTTCGGAAACGGTATGGTCTATGAAGCCATGAACGTTGCGGGCTCGGGAAAAGACAGGCTGATTATAATTCTCAACGACAACGAGATGTCAATTGACGAGAATGTCGGCTCGATGGCAAAGCAACTCGCGAGAATCCGCGCGAAACCCGAATACTACAGATTCAAGGCAAACACGGAGAAGGCCCTCAACCGCATTCCTCTCATAGGGCGCTATCTCTCGGCGTTTCTGTTTAAAATCAAATCAAACCTCAAATCCATTATTTATAAATCATCATATTTTGAGGATATGGGATTCAGATATATCGGGCCGATTGACGGGCACGATATACCCGCTCTGACGGGCGCGATGGATTCCGCGAAGATGGTCAACGGCCCGGTGCTGCTTCACATCAACACCATAAAGGGCAAGGGCTACGACTTTGCCGAAAACTCGCCCGAAATATATCACGGAGTCTCGCATTTCGATATAGAAAAGGGAGCCGGAAACGGCGGCGGCGACAATTATTCATCGCATTTCTGCAAGGCGCTTTCGGAATTCGCCGCGAAGGATAAGCGAATCTGCGCGGTCACGGCGGCGATGAGCATAGGCACGGGCCTTCAGGAATTCTTCAAAGAATTCCCCGAGAGGTCCTTTGATGTCGGCATAGCCGAGGAGCACGCCGTCACCTTCTGCTCGGGGCTTGCAAAAAGCGGGATGATTCCCGTATTCGCTGTCTATTCGACCTTTATGCAGAGATGCGTTGACCAGCTCATTCACGACGGCGCCCTTCAGAGGCAGAAGATTATAATAGCCGTTGACAGGGCGGGCTTCGTCGGCGACGACGGAGAGACTCATCAGGGCCTGCTCGATATTCCTCTCACGCAGTGCATTCCCGGCGCCGTGATTTATTCGCCCTCGACTTATGACGGTCTCTCGCGCTGTCTTTACAGAGCGCTTTACAAAGACGAGGGGCTCGTTGTTATAAGATACCCGAGAGGGAGTCAGCCCGACGACAGCGGATTCTCTCCCAACGGCGAGGATTATGACATTCTCGGGGATGAGGACGCCGATACTGCGCTCGTGACCTTCGGCAAGCTCTTCTTTGAGGCCGACAGGGCGAGACAGATTCTCTCCGCCGCCGGCATAAAGCTTAAAATCGTAAAACTCCTGAGAATCAAGCCCGTGAATCCCGAGGTTTACGCCCTCTTCTCGGATGCAAAAAGAGTCTTTTTCTTCGAAGAGGGAGAGATGACCGGGGGCATCGGCGAGAAATTCGGCCTGGCCCTTTATGAGAGCGGCTTCAAAGGTAAATACAGGCATATAGGAGTGCCCGACGAATTCGTATCTCACGCGGGCGTTGACAGGCTGCTCGAAAAATACGGGCTCGACGCTAAATCAATGGCAGAGATGATTGAAAATGAGTGATAAATCAAGACTTGACAGCGAGGTATTCGAAAGAGGACTCGCCGAATCAAGAGAAAAAGCAAAAGCTATGATAATGGCAGGCTCCGTTTATCTGAACGGTCAGAAGGCGCTGAAGGCGGGCGCCGCCGTAAAGCCCGATGACGTTATCGAGGTGCGCGGCAGCGTCAACCCCTATGTCAGCAGAGGCGGCCTCAAGCTCGAGAAGGCGATGAAGGTATTCCCCGTGAGCCTCGGCGGCTGTATCTGTATGGATATAGGAGCGTCAACCGGAGGCTTCACGGACTGCATGCTTCAGAACGGCGCTTCAAAGGTTTATTCGATAGATGTCGGCTACGGTCAGCTCGCCTGGAAGCTCCGCACGGACAGCAGAGTCGTCAATCTCGAGAGAACGAATTTCAGATATGTGACGCGCGAGCAGGTACCAGACCCCGTTGACTTTGCTTCGGTTGACGTCTCGTTTATTTCGCTCAGAAAGATTCTCCCCGTTATGCGCGCTCTGCTGAAGGAAGGCGGCGAGGCCGTCTGCCTGATAAAGCCGCAGTTTGAGGCGGGCAGAGAAAATATAGGGAAAAAGGGCGTTGTCAGGGACAGAAGCGTTCACGCCGCGGTTGTCGCCGGTATTTCGGAGTT